>ONWL01000196.1 GCA_900321525.1 uncultured Eubacteriales bacterium | reverse complement strand
CCAGAACCCTTTGGAAGCAGTTTCATCTATACTGCTTGACAAAGAGTTCTATTTCAATCATTTCTAAAAGTGTATCTTTCTTTTGATACCTTGACCTGCTGCGATCAATCCATTCTTTTTTTGATGTATACAATTTCATGAATGCCATCTTCCGCCTTGACTTTTTTCATTGCAAATGCATCTCGATGCTTTCGAATAAAGTCAGACATGTTTCGATAACCGTAAATACGCACATCAAATCCCGGTCTTCGTTTGGAAATATTGATTCCTACATTGGAAAGATTCTCCCACTCATCATCTTCCAAAATATCCACAATGTCCTCAATAATATCAGACTCTGTAGGAATGCTGATCACCACATCTGATTTTTCCTCTTCCGGATTCAGTACATCCGCTGGAATGGTTTCGATTGGCTCTATAATCCGTGTTTTCTCTTCTTCCTCTGCTACAGATTTATAGATCAAATCCAGCACCTTAAATTCATCACATGCCTTGGCCAATGCTTCATTTGTCTTACGCTCACCCATTCCGATGACCTGAATGCCTTCCTCTTTGATCCGGTATGCCAGTTTTGTAAAATCACTGTCACTGCTGACCAGACAGATCACATCAATTCCTTTGGAATACAAGATATCCATAGCATCAATAGTCAATGCCTGATCCGTGATGCTTTTTCCGTTTGCGTAAGAAATCTGCAATACTGGCGTAATGCCATGCAATGGCATGACCGGATACCACGACCGCACACTGGGGGAAGTGACAGAGCCGTACAAACGGCAAACCTTAATTTTGCCAATTCGCATTGCCTCCTGCTTAATATACTCTGCATATTTAGAAGAAATATTATCTCCATCAATTAAAATTGCAACCTGTTTCTCCATTTTACCCTCATTTCTGTACTATTTTCCCATTTGGTTTGCAACCAATTCCCATGAAATGGCTTTCTGTGCAGGGCACACTCTGTGTAACAGAAAGTGCCTATAACATAAAAAGAGGCGGCTGACTCCAACCACCTCTTTTGTCTATCCTATTTGATTTGAAAGACGTTCTTTCTGCTTAGAGAGAACAACAATCGAATCAAATTACATACCCATCTGCTTTGCAACTTCTTCCGCAAAGTTCTCTTCCTTCTTTTCCATACCTTCGCCAGTCTCGAAACGAACAAAGCTCTTTAAGGTGATGGTGGTGCCCTCAGCCTTGGATACATCTGCCAGATACTGTGCAACGGACTGCTTTCCATCCTCAGCCTTTACATATACCTGTGCTTCCTTCGGATCGTTCTTGATCTGAGCCAGCAGGATTTCCTTCTCATGCTCAATGAACTCCTCAGATACAGATGCTCTGTCTAAATACATTGGCTTCAGTGCAGCAATCTGCATTGCAACGTTCTTCAGTGCTTCCTTTACTGTATCATTGACAACAGCTGTAGCAGCCTCTAACAGAACACCGATTCTGCCGCCACCATGGATATAGGATACCACACAGCCATCTGCAGCCTGGATATTCTGAAATCTACGGATGCTTAACTTCTCACCGATAATTGCAGTCTTGGAAGACAGCTCATCTGCTACAGTCTTGGAAGCGTCCTTGTTCCATGTCTCTGCTAAGAATGCATCCATATCATTCTCGTTTGCAGAATTGATTGTCTGCTCAGCAACCTCAGCTACATATGCCTGGAAATCTGCGTTCTTTGCAACGAAGTCTGTCTCGGAGTTTACCTCTACGATTGTAGCCTTGGTATCATCCTTTACCACTGCGTATACAATACCCTCAGCTGCGATTCTTCCAGCCTTCTTTGCTGCTGCTGCAAGTCCCTTCTCTCTCAGGAACTCCACTGCCTTATCCATATCGCCGTCAGTTGCAGACAGAGCCTTCTTACAGTCCATCATGCCGGCACCAGTCATTTCTCTTAAATCTTTTACCATCTTTGCAGAAATAGCTGCCATTGTCAAATCCTCCTGTTTGTCATAAATTTTATAGATTCAATACAGGCCGGAAAGCATCTGCCCTCCGGTCTGTACGTCAAATTCAAATCTGTATTTTCCACCATCCCGTACATGCACAAACCATGATGACCGAATGATCACGAATGCAGATGTGCAGTGTCTAAGATTACTCTTCTACTACTGCCTCTTCTTCGGCAACCTCAGCTGCTTCCTCAACCTCAGCAGTTACCTCACCCTGCTTTGCCTCGATGACAGCATCTGCCATCTTGGAAACGATCAGCTTAACGGCTCTGATTGCATCATCATTACCTGGGATCACATAATCCAGTTCCTCCGGATCACAGTTGGTATCTGCGATACCGATCAGAGTGATCCCCAGATTGTGTGCTTCCTGTACACAGTTCTTTTCCTTCTTCGGGTCTACTACAAAGATGGCATCCGGAATCTTCTTCATATCCTTGATACCGCCTAAGTTCTTCTCTAACTTGTCCCATTCCTTCTTTAATGCAACAACTTCCTTCTTTGGCAGTACATCGAATGTTCCGTCCTCAGACATCTTCTCAATTGCACGCAGACGCTCAATTCTGCTCTGGATGGTCTTGAAGTTGGTCAGCATACCGCCTAACCATCTCTGATTTACATAGTACATACCACATCTCTGTGCCTCAGATGCAACTGCATCCTGTGCCTGCTTCTTGGTACCTACAAACAGGATTGTACCACCATCTGCCGCAATATCTGCAACTGCCTTGTAAGCCTCGTCAACCTTACCTACAGACTTCTGTAAGTCGATGATATAGATACCGTTTCTCTCGGTATAGATGTATGGAGCCATCTTAGGGTTCCATCTTCTTGTCTGGTGTCCAAAGTGTACGCCTGCTTCTAACAGCTGCTTCATTGAAATAACGCTCATGTTCATTCTCCTTTGATTTGGTTTTTGCTTCCGCACAGTTCAATCCCATGGGACCCGAAGCCGGGCACCGTCCATGTCATTCCTGCACGTGAATATTCAGCCTTACTACTATATCATAAAAAAAGACAGAAATCAAGTATATTTCTGCCTTTTTTGTCATTCATACTATTCTATTGTTGCAATATATCGCAGCGTATTTCTTTTCATCAACCTCCGGCCTGATTCCATATACAAAACCGATTCTTCTGATTCTCATTTACATATTTCCGGTATCAATCTTCTTTAATTCATCAAATACCGCATCGTTCAAGATCTTAATATAAGTACCTTTCATACCGGAAGAGCGGGACTCGATGACCCCTGCACTCTCAAATTTACGCAGTGCATTGACGATCACAGAACGGGTAATCCCTACACGGTCCGCAATCTTGCTTGCCACCAGAATACCTTCATTGCCATCCAGTTCTTCAAAAATATGGGTGATGGCTTCCATCTCAGAAAAACTCAGCGTACTCAGTGCTGATTTTACGATGCTGATCTTTCTGTTCTCCTCTGCATTCTCTTCATTGACAGAACGCATCATCTCAAGTCCCACTACGGTGGTGCCATACTCGCTCAAAATAATATCATCAATCTCATAGCCACTCTCACTCTTGTAAATAAAAAGCGTCCCCAGACGTTCTCCGGCAATATCAATGGGTGTGATGATTGCCTGATATTTCTTCACATTCTCTTCTGTAAAACCCAGTGTGGCAAGATTGACATTTTCCTTTGTGGACAATACACTGAGCAGACGTTCATTTAACATCTTATCAATCAGTCCACCTACCTGTCCCTGCAGCAACTCATCAATTTCGTCCACACCTTCCCGATGTCCGATTCCCAATACCTTTCCTTTTTTACTGATCACCAGAATATTGGAATCCAGGATTTCACTCAATACGGCACATATGTCACTGAAATTGACTTTGCTGGAGTTGTTGTTATGAAGAAGCTTATTGATTTTTCTGGTCTTGTCTAACAATTGTACACTCATGATACTCTTCCCTCCTACTGCATTGCCATTTTTCGCTCAATCAAATGGACAACTACTATTAAAAGAACTCTATAACCGGAATCTAACACTAGAATACCATAAATTTATCAATAAAACAAGTGTTTATTGCATATTTTGTCAGAAAATTTCTGATTGGTTTTCATTTTTCTGTCAATTGCATTTTTTGCATCAGATGATGTTTCTTTTCTCACACTTGACAAAAAGGAGCCGAAAAGTTCTTTTCCGACTCCTTTTTCACTATTTATTCTTCTTCCTCCTCGGTCTTTTTGTTCTCTACATAACCGCAGGTATCAGAAGCACAGATTAATTTGTTTCCCTTTTCAATCATATAACTGCCGCAGTTTGGACACTTCTTGGCAGACGGTTTTGCCCATGACATGAAATCACAGTTGGTATTATCGATGCATTCATAATATCTTCGGCCTTTGCGAGACATTTTGATGACTACATCCTTGCCGCACTTTGGACAAGGCACACCGATCTTCTCATAAAACGGCATAGTATTGCGGCATTCCGGGAATCCCGGGCAAGCAAGAAACTTTCCATGGGGACCATATTTTACCACCATGTTTCGTCCGCACACTTCACAGATCTCATCGCTGACCTCATCCTGTATGGTCACACTCTCTAATTCCCGCTCTGCTTTCTGTACCGCAGCATCCAAATCCGGATAAAAATTGCGAATCAGTCCTTTCCACTCTACTGCACCTTCCCCCACCATATCCAACAAAGATTCCAGATTGGCAGAAAAGGTAACATTCACAATGCTTGGAAACTCCTGCACCATGATATCATTGACCACCTGCCCCAACTCGGTCACATACAGATTTTTATTTTCCTTCGCGACATAATGAAGATGGGGGAGGAGATCTTTGGCCCGCCCGCCGAGGGTCGCGAAAACGTTCCCGCGGGCTCATCAGACCCGCGTGTCCGCGCGCTTGCCGAGGAGATGGTTCGCAA
>ONWL01000191.1 GCA_900321525.1 uncultured Eubacteriales bacterium | reverse complement strand
TGTTCTGTGTCATCCGTCTCCATAAGATGAAATATGCAGTCATCAACGTGATACCGGTAAATACCCATGATACCGGATACACATTCATTAACATTTCAAAAGTAGGAATTTTACGAAAAACCGTATACATCCATAAGATACGAAGCCCTACTGTGCCAAGCACTGTAAACAATGCCGGTATCAACTGGTATCCAATGCTGCGTAAAGTACCGGCGCTGACCTCATATGTAACCGTCAATGCCTCTAACGACATAACATGAAGCATACGCACCACTGCAATTTCCACCACTTCCGGTTCTGTTGTATAAATTCCGGCAAACCAACGAGCCTTTACTGTAAAAACAAAAGACAGCATTGCAGTACAAATCATTCCTTCTGCCAACGCCAGCCAGTAGATTTTTCGACATCGATTGATCTGTTTGGCGCCAAAATTCTGACTGACAAATGTCACTGCCCCCTGGGCAAAAGCAGAAGACACCGCATAAGCAAAATATTCAAAATTCAATGCCACAGAAGAAGCTGCCACGGTGGAAGCGCCAAAACTGTTGATTCCTGACTGAATAAAAATATTAGACAAAGAAAAGATCATTCCCTGAAAACCAGAAGGAATTCCAACTTGTAACACATTTCGCACATACTTCATATCCAACTCAGGCTGAAACCCCTGCAATCGAATACTGCCTTTCTCCCGGGTCAACAAATACAAAATCAACCCTGCACTCAATATATTGGAAATCAGCGTTGCCAGTGCCACACCGGCCACCCCCATATGACAAACGATCACAAAAAACAAATTGAGAAGCACATTGGCAATACCGGAGATCAGCATAATATACATCGGTCTTTTCGTATCTCCCACACTGCGCAGAATTGCCGATCCAAAATTAAACAAAGTAATAAACGGAACACAGATAATATAAATACGAAAATACAACTTTGCATCTGCCAATACCTCAGACGGTGTATTGGTTGCCCCAAGCAATGGTCCGGCAATACACCAACCAAGTACCATCAACCCTCCACCAATGAGCAATGCCATAGTCATAATGGTACGCACCGCACAGGAAATTTCTTCTTCCTTGCCCTGTCCAATCAATCTGGCTATGACAACATTTGGACCAATGGACATGCCAACCAACAAATTCACAAAAACCGCCACATTGGCTACATTTGCGCCTACTGCTGCCAACGCCTGGCTTCCTGCAAAACGTCCCACAACCGCTACATCTGCTGAATTAAAAAGTTGTTGCAAGATACTGCTAAGTGCCAACGGCAATGCAAACAAAATCAATTTATCTGCCAATGAACCGTGCAGCATATCCACCTGCTTTTTTTCTCTTGTCATCGTCTTCCTCTATCCTTTCTACTTACAACCTTTACCGCAAAAAAATATTAATATTGTTCTGTCATTTTGTCAAGTTGTTCTATTCAGTTTTACGCCCCCAATATTCTCTCACATCCTGTATCAAATCCCATATGAGCGCAATCTATCATCTTTATTGGATATTTTAAATATATATTTATAATATCCAAATATGACTCATTAAAAATACAACATATAGCGAATCAATTCATTGCAAAAAAACAAATAGAACTTCAAGATTGCTCAAGAAACAAAAAAAATCAAAAGCCGGCTGAAAAACATCCGGGTTTTTGCCAATGAAATAAGTGCTATTTTTATTTACGGCACCACAAAAGTGGTACAACCTTTCGATTGTACCACTTTTCCTTTTCATTCATTATTCCAATTATACCACACTGCAATCCCTTACAGCTGCATTCTCATACATCATTTTATGCCTGCACCTTTTTGAATGCCTGCTCCAAATCATAGATAATATCATCTGCATGCTCTGTACCGATAGACAGACGAATGGTATTTGGCTTAATTCCCTGTTCTGCCAGTTCTTCTTCATTCAACTGAGAATGGGTAGTGGAAGCCGGATGGATCACCAAACTCTTTACATCTGCTACATTTGCCAACAAAGAAAATACCTGTAAACTGTCGATGAAGTCCTTTGCTTCCTTCTCTCCACCCTTAATTTCAAAAGTAAAGATAGAACCTGCACCATTTGGGAAATACTTCTCATACAGATCACGATATGGGCTGTCCGGCAAAGATGGATGATTCACGCTCTCTACCTGTGGATGATTCTTCAAAAACTCCACTACCTTTAAAGTATTTTCTACATGACGCTCTACACGCAGAGACAATGTCTCTAAGCCCTGTAACAACAAAAATGCATTAAACGGAGAAATGGTAGCACCGGTATCCCGCAGCAGGATGGCACGGATCTTAGTTACAAATGCAGCTGCCCCCACTGCCTTTGTAAAGGAAATGCCATGATAGCTTGGATTTGGATCTGTGATACTTGGGAACTTGCCGCTTGCTTCCCAATCAAACTTGCCACTGTCCACAATTACGCCGCCTAAAGTTGTACCATGTCCACCAATAAACTTGGTTGCAGAATGTACCACAATATCTGCCCCATGCTCAATTGGTCTTAACAAAAACGGAGTGGCAAATGTACTGTCTACCACCAACGGAATTTTATTTTCATGGGCAATAGCTGCCACTGCGTCAATATCAATCAGATTAGAATTTGGATTGCCTAAAGTCTCAATGAAAATTGCCTTTGTATTTGGCTGAATGGCATTACGGAAATTCTCTATATCATCCGGATCCACAAAAGTAGTGGTAATGCCGTATGTAGGCAGTGTATGTGCCAACAGGTTATAAGTACCGCCGTAAATAGTCTTTGCAGATACAAAATGATCTCCTGCACCTGCCAGATTCTGGAATGTATAGCTCAGTGCTGCTGCACCAGAAGCAACTGCCAACGCTGCCACACCGCCTTCTAATGCTGCAATACGGCGCTCAAATACATCCTGAGTAGAATTGGTCAAACGGCCATAAATATTGCCTGCATCTGCCAACCCAAATCTTGCAGCAGCATGTGCGCTATTATGAAATACATAAGAAGTGGTCTGATAAATCGGTACAGCTCTTGCGTCAGTAGCTGGATCTGCCTCTTCCTGTCCTACATGTAACTGTAATGTTTCAAACTTATACTGGTGTTCTCCATTAAAAAAATCTGCCATTGCTTCATCCTCCATATTTCCCATTCTATGATCAGGTCACAAAATGTACTTGACTTTTCATCTTGTTTTCATATATTTCCTATAGGTTTACTATGATTATATACACCCACTATCTATTTGTCAACCTTTTTCTCAAACTTTTTTAACTTTTTTCCAGTCCTGTATGAAAACCCTTCTTCTATATTTTCTATATAAATCCTTTCCGGTGGAGCAACCCTTTCTCTTTGGCACAATCCCCCATTCTGCCCCCATGCAATTGATTCGTGTCGCATCAGAGCTGTTTGGATTTGACACAAATAAATGATATGAAAAAACTGAATATGCTGGAATCCTCGATGATTCCGTGCTGTTTGGATTTGACGCGAATAAACAATATGAAAAACCTTTCCTGAGAATGTGTAAACTTTTTTACACATTCTCATACTGTTCAAAAGTTTTTTCACACGATAATTGTGTCATTTTAATATAAAGTTTACTTTGATATAAGTACAAAATAACACATACTGGTTGTCATGACTTTCAAAAAATGATATACTCTTTCTGCATGATAAAATTCGGTTCTGAACACGGGAGGTGAGTACCATTTATTACATTAC
>ONWL01000190.1 GCA_900321525.1 uncultured Eubacteriales bacterium | reverse complement strand
TCGCGATAAAGACGCTGTGGATGCAGCTCTTCTGGATGGGCATTGCAGCGCCTGTGGCAGAGGAACTGGTGTATAGAAAGATTCTCTATGGAAGAATACGGGAATATGTGGGTTTTTGGAAAGCAGCAGCCGGGGCTTCTCTGCTGTTTGGCATGACCCATGGGTTTCTGTTGCAGGGAATTTACAGCTTTTTACTTGGAATGGTACTGTGTCTTCTTCGGGAGCGGTATTACAAGCTGTATCCTGCCATTGTGACTCATATGGCAGCTAATTTATGTTCTGTGGTCTGCACATTTTGTGTACCGGTACAAAATTGGTTGTCTGACAAAAGACACTTTATTACGAGTACATTGGTATCTGTATTTGTATGTATATTGATTATATGTGAATTCATTAGGCCGGATGTGATATCAGGCGGAAAGAAAAAAGAATAGACGATTGCGGAATTTTTTTGAGCAGACCCAAAACAGCCTTTCATCAGAAATTTTATTCAAAAAACACGCTTTCGCTTCGAATCATTCGTAAGAATGATGTTCACAGCAACGGTACTAATATTTTTTTCGCTTTATGCTCAAAAAATAAAGTACCGGCATTTCACAAAGTTTTTTGAATGAAAAATTTCTGATATGCAGGCTGTTTTTTGGCCTGATGAAAAAGTTTCGCAATTGCCTAAGGAAAGGGAAGAAAGAGAGGAGAGGAAATGAAACTGTTAACAATCGCCATTCCATGTTTCAACTCAGCAGCATACATGGAACATTGTGTCAACAGCCTGCTTCCAGGGGGAGAAGAAGTGGATATTTTGATCGTGGACGATGGATCTGAAAAGGACGATACCGCGGCCATTGCAGATCGTCTGGCAGCAGAGCATCCAGGCGTTGTCCGTTGTATTCATCAGAAAAATGGAGGACATGGAGCAGCGGTCAATACGGGGATTGCCCATGCACAGGGAAAGTATTTCAAAGTGGTAGACAGCGATGACTGGGTAGATACAGAGGCCTATCCAAAGGTGTTGTCTTTTCTTCGGCAGGTGGTGGCAGAGGAACAGGAATTGGACATGCTGATTTCCAACTATATTTATGATAAAGAAGGCGTCACCCATAAACATGTGGTCCGTTATGATCATGCGTTGCCAAAGGGACGATTTTTCACATGGCAGGAAGCAAAGCATTTTCAGGTAGGGCAGTACATTTTGATGCACTCGGTCATTTACCGGACGGAGTTGCTCTGCCAGTGTGGACTGAAGTTGCCGGAGCATACCTTTTACGTAGACAATATTTATGTGTATCATCCTCTGCCTTATGTAAAGACCATGTACTATCTGGATGTGAATTTGTATCATTATTACATAGGCAGAGAAGATCAGTCTGTCAATGAGCAGGTTATGATTCGCAGAATCGACCAGCAGATCCGTGTCAATCGGATTATGTTTGATGCGTATGATTTGCAGACCATAGAAGAAAAACATCTGCGTCGGTATATGTACCGCTATATGGAGATCATCTGTGTCATTTCCAGCGTGCTGCTTTTGCGGGAAGGTTCCAAAGAAAAATTGCAGATGAAGAAAGACTTGTGGCAGTATATGAAACGACAGAATCCTGGCCAGTATCGAAAGATTCGCTGGGGTATGCCTCTGGGATTTGCCATGAACCTGCCGGGGAGAATCGGACGGAAGATTTGCGTGTGGGGATATGGTTTGAGTCAGAAGATATTTGGGTTTAATTAATCATTCATCATCCGGAAAACAAGAGAGGGGTGTACTCTGTAACAGTATAGTGAAACTTGCCGTATATAAACAAAAAGAGAGCTTTTGAGGCTCTCTTTTTGTTTATATAAGAAAAAATTCGCATAAAGTGTAACTGTATCAGCAATACATTTTTTATGCATGAATATGCACCATATCCAGTTCTTCTTCCGGATTCCGAATATAAAACAGCCGATAGAAGAACATGGCCATGATGATGGCACCTAATACGTCCAATACAGAGTGTTGTTTTAATGATACCGTTGCCATACAGATCAGAATGCACAAGATTACAATGCCATAGGTCACTGCGGGATGTGCGGACAGCTTTTCATTGCGGATGGCTGCAATGGCGACGGCGATGGAGTTGTAGGCATGGATACTTGGAAATACATTAGTGGAAGTATCCACAGACCAGAGAAACTGCATTAGTCGTGTCAGGACGTTCTTCTCAAAATCAATGGAAGGGCGCAGGTTCTGTCCGTTTGGAAATACGGTACAGATGATCAGATACAGTGTCATGCCACTGAACAAAAATAAAACGAACCGGTAAAAGTCAGGCTTACTGGTGAATCCCAGATATAAGAACATGGCAGGCACCAGAAGAAACCAGAGAAAATACGGAATGATGAACCACTCGTTGAATGGAATCATCGAATCCAGACTGCATGTGACGACATGATACTGGCTTTGGACGTGCTGTTCTAAATAGTCAAACCAGATTAAATAGACCGGTAAATAGAGGGCAGCGACAAACATGTGCTTATAAGTAGAAATAAAAGACTTCATAAAATTCCCCTTTTCCTTTTGGTAACTGTTTTGTGCTGTTTTCATTATAGTTACTTTCTTTTATTTTTACTGGAATAACCCCAGATAAATGCATCTGTCTTCTTCCCAATTACAGAAATATTTACCAAAAACTGGTGGTTATTTGATGTGTCGGTATTATAACACCAGAAGAAAAAAGAAGCAAGTGAAAAAATAAACAATTGGTAAGGATTCAAGAAAGGGCAAATTAGTGAAATCCGGCAAAGGAAAGTGGGGCCGCTTTGAATGGAAGATGACTAATAGGATCTTTCATTAAAAAAACCGCATCAAACTGATGCGGTTTCAAGTAGCGGAAAAGGGATTTGAACCCATGACACCACGGGTATGAACCGTGTGCTCTAGCCAACTGAGCTATTCCGCCATATGGGGCGTATAGGGCTCGAACCTATGACCCTCTGCTTGTAAGGCAGATGCTCTCCCAGCTGAGCTAACACCCCGTATTCTTTTTTGCTGTCTCGCGACTGCTCATTTAATATACCGCATATTCAAAAATTTGTCAACACTTTTTTGAAATTTATTTTGAAAAATTTTCAAAGGGATAAAAAGTTGATTTTTCAGACACAAAACGGGTTTATTTTGTATGGAAACAAAAAATTGTAGATACAAAACGTGAAACAGGTGGAACTGTGATACACTAAAAATTGCAAGTGGATTTTCTCCATAATCTTTTATAAAATATTTAGGAACGAAAAACAGGAAGTGTGTTATACTACATATATGTGAAGGAGAAGTGGCATTGTGTGTGTTGTAGATTCAATTGCGGCAGTTAAAGATTCCGCTGCAAGGAAGCACAGATTGGATTCTCCAAATTGTAACATTGGATTGTGTGAGAGGTAGTATGTACGAGATAATTGTAAATCCAAATTCGAAATGTGGCAAAGGACGTCATGTGTGGAAGCTGGTACAGCAGTATCTGGAAAAGAGTCACATTGTATACCATGTCAGTTTTTCAGAATTTGCAGGACATGCAAGAACTCTGGCGGCTTCGATTGTCTTTCCAAAGGATGTACCGGTATCAGAGCGGGTTGTGGTGATCATCGGTGGAGATGGCACATTGAATGAAGTGGTCAATGGTTTGAAGAATCTTCACTCATTGATCATTGGGTATATTCCGGCGGGTTCAGGTAATGATTTTGCCAGAGGACTGG
>ONWL01000174.1 GCA_900321525.1 uncultured Eubacteriales bacterium | reverse complement strand
CCAATGGGTGACGCATTATGATGGTATCAAGGTACTGGGAAAGCTGTATAACAGCGGTTTTACGTGAAAAGTTATGATGTTAGCTTCACGGAATCAGGTCATTTTTAATCATTGTAAAACAACAAAGTCCAACACCGTTCTTCAACATTTTTAGGCGATGACGAATTTCCTTAAACAAACCAGAAAATCGCTTATACATCAGAAATTTTTTCATTTGAAAAACTCTGTGGGATGCCGATACTTTACTCTCGCTGGCGATGATTCAAACTAGCAATCTTACCTTCTTGTCAATTTCACAAATGCCGCAAGTGCCCAATATCTTATTTCCTGTATGTCACATGTCATCGAGGATCGCATGCACAGCAGTCTCATACTCAGATATCTTTTTAGCTCGCTTCACATCCCGCAGTTTTCTTTCCTGATCCGGAAATAATCTGCCGATGTAAAACCACAATTCCTTTAACTTAAACAACACATCTCTATCACCAGAGAGAATCTCCTGATACCGTTCCTGTAAATCCTGTAAAAAATCCATCAACTCTTCTCTTTTTAATGACGCCGCCCCGCCAATTTCCCTGGCAAGCGCCGGATTGGCAAGCAGCCCGCGCCCAATCATAACGGTATCCACATCCGGAAACTGTTCAAAAAATGCCTGCACATCCTCTGGTGTACACAGATCACCATTGTAACATACCGGACAGGACAACTGCTCTTTCATCATACCAAATACTTCTAAATGAGGTGTGTTTCCGTAGAACTCTTCCCGCAGTCTGGGATGAATGATCACTTCTGAAAATGGATAATTTGCAAACAGCTCTGTCAATAGATCTGCTTCTTTTGGATCAGTCATACCGATTCGTGTTTTGATGGATATATTTGGCAGATCCCTGCATGCAAAAACAGCATCAAAAAAATGTTCCAACTTGTCCAAATCTGCCAACAATCCAGCACCTTTTCCTTTGGTTACCACGGTGGCTGCAGGACATCCCAGATTCAAATTGACCTCCTCGTATCCCCATGCGGCCAGTTCCTCCACTGCCCAGATAAAATCTTCTGCACTGTTGGCCAACACTTGTGGCACTACATGATCCTGCAGCGGCAAGACTTCCTGCCGTTCCCTTTTTTTGAATCTATGGTTCTGATTTGCCACCAGAAAAGGGGTAAAATATCGGTCTACGCCCGAAAAATGCCGACGAAATACACTACGATAGGTAACGGTAGTAATGCCCTCCATAGGAGCAAAATAAATGTGCTTCATCCTGTTCTCCATTTTCTCTCTATTCCCAACTGTTCCATTTCCTTACAGTTCACTCTATTCTTTTATCTTATCACAAGCTGATTTGCATGACAACATCTTCCAACCAAAATAATCTGCCTGTTTTCATTTCATATTCTTTTTCACTTATCAGAAAATATTGGTTGCAGTATCCATTTCCTTCCTGTATAATTAAATCAAAAGCAAATTTTATATGCGGGAGGTTATCTTATGTGGAAATCAGCAGAATCTATGCGCAATGAATTTCTGGCAGGAAATTCCACTGACGCATACAAATATCTTGGCTCACATCTGATTGATGATGCAGTGGTATTTAGAGTATGGGCTCCCAATGCCCTTTCCGTTTTTGTGGTAGGAGATTTTAACGGATGGAATGACAGTTCCAATGCCATGTATAAAATTGACAATTCTGGCATCTGGGAGACTACCATCGCAAATGTACATCCGGGTGATTGCTACAAATACAGTGTGGAAACGCCTTGGCATACTAGAGTTCTCAAATCCGATCCCTATGCATTCTACAGCGAAGTTCGCCCCAATAATGCTTCCAAAGTCCATGACTTCGGCAAATTCAAATGGAACGATACAGAATGGTTGAAGGCTAAGTCTAAGGAAGATCGCAGAAACATACCATTTAATATTTATGAAATCAATGCAGGTTCCTGGAGACGGCACAGTGACGGTAGTTATTATGGCTATCGTGCCCTTGCAGACGAACTGGTGCCTTATATAGCAGAACTGGGGTATACCCATGTCGAATTCATGCCTTTGACTGAGTTCCCCTTTGACGGCAGCTGGGGCTACCAGGTGACCGGTTATTTTTCTGCCACTTCACGCTACGGTACCCCCGAAGATCTGATGTATCTAATTAACAAGTGTCATCAACACAACATTGGCGTGATTTTGGACTGGGTACCGGCACATTTTCCAAAAGATGGACATGGTCTGGCTCGTTTTGATGGGACAGGCTGTTACGAATATGAGGACTGGCGGCTTGGTGAACACAAAGAATGGGGTACATATATTTTCAATTACAGTCGATATGAAGTAACCAGTTTTCTGATTTCCTCTGCCCTCTTCTGGTTAAATGAATATCACTTTGACGGCATCCGAGTGGACGCTGTGGCTTCTATGCTGTATCTGGACTATAACCGCAAAGAGGGTGAGTGGATTCCCAACGCATATGGAGGCAGAGAAAATCTTGTGGCAGTGGAATTTTTGCGCAAACTCAACCGTGCTGTCCATGAAAACTGCCCCCATGCGCTGATGATTGCAGAAGAAAGTACCGCATGGCCAAATGTAACGGGAGATTCCAGCAATTCTCTTGCCCTGGGCTTTGACTACAAGTGGAATATGGGATGGATGAATGATATGCTCTCTTATGTTTCCGAAGATCCGCTGTGGAGAAATTATCACCATGACAAGCTGACTTTCAGTATGATGTATGCTTTTTCAGAGAATTTTATCCTGCCTATCTCCCATGATGAAGTGGTATACGGTAAAGGGTCCCTTGTGAGAAAAATGCCGGGAGACGATTTCTGGAAATTTGCTGGTGTGCGAAACTTTGTCTCCTATATGATGGCACATCCGGGTAAAAAGCTGATGTTCATGGGTGCAGAACTGGGACAGTGGAACGAATGGAACGCTGAAACCCAGTTGGATTGGTATTTGTTAGAAAACGAATCCAACTATAAGCTGCATGAATTTTTCAAGGCTGTAAACCACTTTTACCGCAATACCCCTGCCATGTATGAAAATGATCACAACTGGGAAGGGTTCCAATGGCTGGCATTGTCTGACAGCGGCAATAGTATCATTGCATTTAGACGGGTGGCTAAAAATGGAGACGATTTGATCTGTGTCTGCAACTTTCAGCCTGTCACAAGAGGCAATTATCGAATCGGTGTACCAAAGAGCGGTGTATATCGGGAGGTATTCAACTCTGAAAGCACTGCTTTTGGTGGCACAGGCATTGGCAATCCAGGGGATATTCACACCATATCAGAAGGGGTGAACTCCTTTGATTATGCCATTGACATTACCATCCCCCCACTGGGTGTAACCTACTACCAGTTGGTGGAAGAAACGACTGAGGAATAATAGGAATTTTCTATTACACAAGAAAAACTCAAGTGGGAGGGCATTCTCCTGCTTGAGTTTTTCTTATCATTCTCATTTTCCTTTATTTCCGGTATAACAGAAACATTCTTTTGTATGGGCATGCAGCACCCCGATTGCCTGAAGATAAGAATATATGATTGTGGTCCCCACGAATGTCATCCCTCTTTTCTTCAAATCTTTTGAAATGGTGTCTGACAAAGGACTGCTTGTGCGCAGTTCACAGTTTTCCTCTATACTGTTTCCATCTGTAAATCCCCATATGTAATGATCAAAGCTTCCATATTCAGCCTGAATCTGCTTGAACACCATACTGTTTTTCACACTCGCTTTGACCTTTAGACGATTTCGGATGATTCCGCTGTCGGCCAGCAATGCTTCTATCTTTTTGTCATCATACTGAATGACCTGATCAATGTCAAAACCATCGTACGCCTTTCGGAAATTCTCTCGTTTATTTAACACGCACTCCCATGACAATCCTGCCTGAAAACATTCCAGCAACAAAAGTTCATACAGCTGCTGTTCCTCATGACATGGACGACTCCATTCTTCATCATGGTATTTGATATACACCGGGTTTTTCATGTTCACCCAAAAACATCTTTTAAATTCTGACATGGTACTCCTTTCTGAATGAATGTCTGC
>ONWL01000226.1 GCA_900321525.1 uncultured Eubacteriales bacterium | reverse complement strand
CTTTCATACAGTTCATCCACTTCCGATTCTGTAAAGCCAAAGTAATCACTAAAACGGGCTTCTGTGGTCATGGTATATTCCAGAAACATATTTAATTCAGAACCACTGGAATACTTGGCAATCGGCAGAATTCCAGTCATATACGCCAGCGACACATAGGCTTTGTCTTTCAAAAGATTGCTTAGAAAGTTCAAAAAGCTTTTCTTATCCTGCTCTGTAATAAAATCCCTGTGAAAAATAAAATCCCACTCATCCAGTATGAAAATAAACTGCATATTGTCCCTGGCTTCTGAAATTTCATCCAGTATATCCCATACGGCATCCTCCTGCCGGATGGCATATTCCGGACACAAAGCCTGCAAATCTGCCACCAAACGATTCTGAATGCGCTCCATATACTGTTCATAGCTTGTACAATTTCTGGGCAGTTCATTAAAGGAAATATAAATGACCTGATGCTGATTGATGTGGGTTTCATATCCTTCACATGCATGAATCCTCAGTCTGTCAAACACATCATGACTGTCAAAACCTTTGCTGAAAAATGCCCCAAGCATATTCGCCATCACAGTCTTGCCAAAGCGTCTCGGTCTTGTAATGCAGATATACTGATTTCCCCGCTTCACCAAAGGAAACAGTTCCTGAAGCAGTAAAGACTTATCTACAAAGTAGTCACCCAATACCTCACTGCGATACAACATATATCGTTTTCTGCTGTTTAAATAATTCCCCATGTGTGCCTCCGAAAAATCCTGTTTTTCATAGTTATCATTTCATTTGGCTTCTGTTATTATCTTACATAATTTTCAGAGGAAATACAACCGGAAATACATTTGATCATTATCAGAAACAGCAGTCTATCACTTCGCAGGTGCAAGTTCATCCCTTTAAACGATTCTCCGGCGACATACACATATGATTTTTGCATACATAATAAGTCGTCTGATCATTGATCAGCGGATATTCCCTGCTCTCTGATTGTACCGATGCATTACACAGAAATGGCAGTTCCCTTCCCACATTTCCCAAATCTGACTGCGCTTTTACCACAATCACGATCTGCTCCGGCGGATTTTCATAAATCTGCTTTGCAAGAAGAAACATGCCATGCCCTACCGGATACTCATGGGACTGACCGGTTAAGAACGCAAGCTGCTTTTCGGCAGATTCTTTGTACCGGTCTTTTTCTGTCAGCTGATACAGACGTACAAAATTGTACGCCATTACCGCATTTCCGCTGGGTATGGCACCATCATAAGTTTCTTTCGGATTGAGAAACAGCTCATTGGCATCTGCCTGGCAAAGATACAGTCCTTTGCCCTGACAATCTCCAAATCTTTTTTCCGCCTCTGTGCAGAATTGTTCCGCTTGTTTCAGATAATCCGGTTCCAGTGTTGCGTGATACAATTCCAGCAATGCGGCAGTATAAAACGCATAATCGTCCAGAAATGCCTTTTCCGAACGTGTTCCATTGCGATAGCTTGTATAAAGCTGACAGCCCTCACACAAATTCTGCTGAATGAATCTCTGCGCTTTCTCTGCTGCCTGCAAATATGTTTCATTTTTGGAAACTCTATATAGCATGGCGAAAGCGGCTATCATAAGAGAATTCCATCCAATCAGCATTTTATCGTCCAGATGAAGTTCCGTACGATTCCTGCGATATTGGTACAGCCTTTGTCTCTCCTCATCAAAGGGAACTCCCAACCCATTGCTTTTCAACAGGTTTGGGATATTTTTTCCCTCAAAATTCCCCTCTGGGGTGATGTCAAAAATCTTTGCAAATGTGGTTCCGTTTTCCTTTCCCAGCACACGGATGATTTCATCAAAAGTAAACGTATAAAATTTCCCCTCTACTCCCTCACTGTCCGCATCCTGTGCGGAGTAAAAGCCACCGCTTTCAGAGGTCATTTCACGCAAAATATACGCTGCGGTCTTTTCGGCGGTATCCAGATACAGATGATTGTTCGTTGCACTGTAAGCCGCCGCATACGCCATGATCAGCAACCCATTGTCATACAACATTTTTTCAAAATGAGGTACCAGAAAACGGGCATCTGTAGAGTATCTGGAAAATCCATATCCAATCTGGTCGAAGATACCGCCCTTTCGCATTTGAAGCAGGGTTTCTTCCACCATGTGAAGTGCCTCTTTGTCCTCATTCTGTCTGGCATACAACAGCAAACACAACAGATTATGGGGCGTGGGAAACTTAGGAGCCAGACCGAAACCGCCATGCATCTTGTCAAAGCTGCGCTTCCACAACCAGACCGCATGTTCGATGATGTTTTCACTGTGGCAATCATCTGTTTCATATTCATTGTGCTGCAAATGGGAAACAATCTCATTGGCAGACTGCAACAGTTCCTGACGATTCTGTTTCCAGCTATCCACGATGGCTTTCAGCACGTCACAAAATCCCGGCATGCCATAACGAGACTGTACCGGAAAATAGGTGCCCGCAAAAAACGGCTTTTTGTCCCAGGTCATAAAAATGCTCATGGGCCAGCCGCCGCTGCCTGTGAACGCCTGGCATACCGACATGTACACGCTGTCAATATCCGGACGCTCTTCCCGGTCAACCTTGATGGAGACAAAATTTTGATTCAGAAGAGTGGCTGTCCTTTCATCCTCAAAACTTTCATGTGCCATCACGTGACACCAGTGGCAGGTACTGTAGCCAATGCTCAGGAAAATGGGTTTGTCCTCCAATCTTGCCTTTTCAAAGGCTTCCTGACACCAACCATACCAATCTACGGGATTTTCCGCATGCTGCAATAAATACGGGCTTGTTTCATTTTTCAAACGGTTGCTCATCTTTTCCTCTCCCGTAACAATTCCATATCCTTCCCTGCTGATCCGTACAAATGCGTTCCCAACCACTTTCATGCAGTTATCCTTCCGGCAACTCATAGGGGCATCACACAAGATTTTGCGATGTAACACTCTGACAAGGCAGAATATCTGAATTGTTACACTCTTTTCTCTTTTTATTGTACTTAGTATAACCGATTGATACCCAATTATTGCACCATATACATCAAAGAAATTCCATTATTGCATCACATACGTCAGAGAAATTTACAGTGCGGTGCCTTTCTTCGGCACAAAAAACTTTGACAGATCCACCTGCTCCAGGGCAAGCAGCTGCACCTTTTTCTCAATGCCGCCTGCATGACCGGTCAGACTTCCATTTGTGCCCACCACTCTG
>ONWL01000189.1 GCA_900321525.1 uncultured Eubacteriales bacterium | reverse complement strand
TGAGATACAATTGTCCATTTTCTGTAGAATTATGAAAAAAGCGCAGCATCTGCTCTAATATTTTTCCATCAAACAAAGGGTCTTGTCGTTCATAATCAAATACCAGAAAGATATCTGTGATCTTCTTCCCTCTGATGCTGTCATCCAGAGATTCCAGAAATTCGATAAATTCGATATCCTCAGCCAAATACCATTCCTCTTCCAAAGACACTCATCAAACTTTTATTTAATGCCCAAATATTCGTATTATATACAAGGATGTTTTCTGGATTCATCTGGATTTCTGGAAAGCAGGACAGTATTTTCTGAAACAGCTTCACTTCCGTTTTCTTCCCCTCTACCAGCATCAAAATATTTCGTGATTTGGTATTACGCATCAAATTCTCCATTTTTATACAATTTCTCCAAATTGTGCCCCTGACGCAGTTCTCTGTTGGTTGCGTCACAAATCGGTGTCAGCTTTCCATGATCCAGTATCATAAAGCAGTCCGGTCTCATAATAGAATTACTCAACAAATTTGTATTATGGGTCGTCAATATCACCTGACAGTCAAATTGTGTTTCCAATAAATCCACAATTTTTTCAGATAGCTCAAAATGATAATATGCATCAAATTCATCAATAAAAACAAAGGTAGGTTTGTTTCCATATAGATAATTCAAATAGAATTTTGTCAGTGCTGCTGTCCCACTGGACATATTACCCCAAAAATGCAACGGTTTGGCATAATCAAAATAAATATCCTTTTCTCCGTCTGGTTTTTCCAGTGCAATCAAATCACATGCAACGCCGTACTCATTTAAAAAATCCTGAAATTTCTGTAAATTTTCGTCTTCCAACAAAGTTTTCCCCGTAGATGACATCCCATAAGTTGAAATTTTCACGGAGTCTGAAAAACGCATTCCATTGATAAACTGTCTTAATTGATATATGATTCCATGCTCATTTTGTACTGTATTATACATGATGTATCGCAAAGCTGTGGGATTTCCAGTGTTTTCATTCTCCGCTTTTTCACCGTTGACTGCCATATCCAAAAAACCATCCCAATCCAATCCGCCTGCGTTCACCAATGCAACATTTGAGAAATCAGAAGTTCCTTTCAACGTATCATATGCAAAAATAAGTGTTCCATCCACAAAGAACCGTTCCGCTACTACGGTCATTTCATTTTTCTTGGCATACATGTAATCAATTACTTTATTGTCAATCAACAAAGAATACTGAAACTCCACCAAGTCCTTTGTTTCTGCATTTGCATTTTTGTACAAATATTTGTCGTTTCTCAAATATCCATATGGACTTAAGACTGTGGTGTACACAATATCCTGTAATGCTGTGCCCAGATTACTTTTTCCTACTGCGTTTTTTCCATACACAATCATCTTGCTGATCAAATCGTTTTTGACACAATACGCATTGTAATGATACTCACGCACCTTTGTGAAATCTATGGTCAATGTTTCTCTGAAGTTTTTATAATTTTTCACTGAAAACGTCCGAATCATTTTACCATTCTCCTATCTTTCCAAGCTATGTTTACGTAATTTTCTATCTATCCTTATTGTATCACAGAAAACAGAAAAAGCAACTATCTGCCGTAAAGAAATTACGGCAAATAATTGCTTTTTATTTTCACCCTATTTCATTTTCTATCTGCCCGACTTACGCTTCGTCAATTGCCTTTCCAATGTCATGTCTCATGTACTTATTGGCAAAGGAAACCCACTCTGTGGCTGCATAGGCATTCTTTCTGGCTTCTTTCAGGTCACTTCCGGTAGCGGTGATGCCCAGTACCCGTCCACCGTTGGTGATGATCTGTCCATCTCCGTCAAACTTGCTTCCTGCATGGAAGCAGTAATACCCGTCATTGTCCTTGAAGCGATCCAGACCTTCAATCGGATAGCCCTTGTCATACTTCACCGGATATCCGTCAGACGCCAGTACCACGCACACTGCCGCATTATCTTCAAAATCCAGTGTATACTGATCCAGTGTGCCATCAATGCAGGCCTCAAAGATCTCTACGATATCATTGTTCATACGAGGCAGTACCACCTGTGTCTCCGGATCACCGAAACGGGCATTGTACTCTAATACCTTTGGTCCCTTCTCTGTCAGCATCAGCCCAAAGAAAATGATGCCCTTGAACTCTCTGCCTTCTGCCTTCATGGCATCCACTGTGGCCTGATAGATGTATTTCTTACAAAATGCATCTACTTCCGGGGTATAGAAAGGACTTGGAGAAAAGGTTCCCATACCACCGGTATTCAGTCCCTGGTCTCCGTCTAAGGCACGCTTATGATCCTGGGCAGAAGTCATAATGCGGATGGTATTTCCATCTACAAAGCTCAGTACAGACACTTCCCTACCAGTCATAAACTCTTCGATGACGATCTTGTCACCGGCAGTACCAAACTGCTTGTCTAACATCAGTGTCTTGACACCTTCTTTTGCCTCTTCTAATGTATTACAGATCAGGACACCTTTTCCAAGTGCCAGACCGTCTGCCTTTAATACAGTGGGCATAGGTGCAGTTTCCAGATACGCAAGCGCTTCTTCTGCACTGGTAAAGGTTTCATATGCTGCTGTAGGAATGTGGTATTTCTTCATCAAATCTTTGGAAAATGCCTTGGAACCTTCCAGAATGGCCGCATTCTTTCTAGGACCAAATACCCGAAGACCTGCTGTCTCAAAGGCATCTACCACACCGCCTACAAGCGGATCATCCATACCAATGACGGTCAGGTCGATTTCCTTTTCCTTTGCAAATGCAACCAGCTTGTCAAACTCCATGGCACCGATGGGCACACACTCTGCCAGTTCTGCAATGCCTGCATTTCCTGGGGCACAATAAATCTTGTCTACCTTTGGACTCTGTGCAATCTTCCAGACGATGGCATGCTCTCTGCCACCGCCGCCGACAACCAATACTTTCATATTCTTTCCTGCCTTTTCTTCATTCTGCCTGTTTCTGAATTACAGTTTCTCTCTTCTGCGCCTGTTTCCAAACAGACTGCCGTTCCAGGCTGATTGGGACGCAAGTCCCTGTCTTACCTGCGAATGACCACTTTTCCGTCTTCTACCGTCACTTTCCGGTTGGCGATCAGGTGAATGGCCTCCGGCAGAATCTTCCATTCTGCCTGCTCCATGACACGCTTTTGCAATGTCTTCGCATCATCTCCTGGCTCTACCAATACCGGCTTCTGTAAGATGATCGGGCCGGTATCCATCCCTTCATCCACAAAATGTACCGTCGCACCGGTGACTTTTACCCCGCGCTCTAATGCTTTTTCGTGCACCTTTAATCCATAATATCCCACTCCACAGAAAGAAGGGATCAGGGATGGATGGATGTTAATGATGCGATTGGGATATGCCGCAATGAGCTGATGAGGGATCTTCACCAGATAACCTGCCAGTACGATCAGATCCACCTGATAGGAATCGATGATTCGCACCAGATCCTCATTGAACTGCTCTCTGTCTGCATAGTCCTTTGGAGAGACACAACGTGCCGGAATACCATGCTGTACAGCACGCTCCAATGCATAAGCGCCTGCATTGTTGCTGATGACCACACCAATCTCTGTATTGGTAATCACACCAGATGCAATGCTGTCAATGATGGCCTGTAAATTGGTTCCGCCGCCGCTGACCAGTACCCCAATCTTTAACATACTGTCACACCTTTCTCACCTGCAACTGCCTTGCCCACTACATAGCCTTT
>ONWL01000180.1 GCA_900321525.1 uncultured Eubacteriales bacterium | reverse complement strand
ATCCAAAATCTGCACATACAGAAAAAATAGGGATACACCCTTTTTCATCACAAGTGTTATGCAAAGAATCGATCCTGATCGTCACCGGCTACAAGGATCGATCCTTTGCATTATTTATAATATTTTCATTTTTTACTTTGATTTGCCTGATACTTTTTCAGAATTTCCGGAACCGGAACTTCATAAAAAAACATATGACTTTTTTGATTCAACTGCTGTTGTCCCACTGCTCTACACAAAGACTGTAACTGTTGTTTCATTTTCTTGTTCCTCATCATTTCCCTCTCTTTTGCCGAATATTGTTCTGCAAAATGCTTCTTTTCTGCATTCTTTCTCTCCATAAACGGTTGACAGTGCCACAATCATCGCAATCACTACTGTTGTTTTTAAGAAGAACATTCCTCCCAATATACAACTTACTACCATCCCCATCCCGAAGACAATGGCTGTATATCTTCTTTCCCGAGCAGACAGATGGAAGCACATACCTGCTGCCATACACAACAATGCATATATACTCCAATGAATGTTTGCAACAGACACAATCACTGGTATGACAACCAGTACACACTCTGTAAAGCAAAAACACATGGCATTGTTTTGAAAATGTGCACCTGCCGCATAACGCCGCAGTAAGATTAAAAAAACTGTCTCAAAAAGAACGACCCAAAATATCCGAAACAACATCCCAAGAAGCAATGCCAAAATCATTTTTGAGAATTCATTCAGAAAAACTTCTACTCCATATGTGACAAAAGCCTTTTCTTCTTCCGTATTCTCATTTTCACAAATCCAATCTGACATTCTAACTGCCACTGCATGCTGTAGATTCATTTGTGTCACCTTCTTTTCTGATTTTTTTGTGTTATTTCGCATCAAATCGTTGCTTTCTTGCCCTGCGTATCTTCACAAGCTTGATCATACCACCTTTTTTTGCTTTTTTCTCTTTTTGCAATAAAAGGCGTTTTTTTCGCCTTAAGTGTTTCTTTTCCTGTTTCAAGTTTTTCTAATGGCATACACAGATCAATTCATTCAACATAATTTCTTCATAATCTCTATTTTTCAATTACAATAAATGTGCCAGATACACGAAATTTAAATTCAATTTATTTTCCATCAAAATAAAAATGGCGAAGTGCTTATCGTAACACTTCGCCGAAAGCCTAACCGATTTGAGCATGAAATGCTTGGTTAGGTCTGCCTTAATATTTTATGCAATATAAATGATTTTAAACACTCAAATGTGTTTTCCATGACGTATCTATTTGAACCATATTAGGATTTGGCCAAACACATTAGTACAACTTAGGATTCTAATGTTTTTCTTTAGAACCATTTATCTACCATCTGATCTGCTTATCACTTCGCGTCCAAGTGCTTCAACGCAAAGCATCCAGCAATTCCATAAATCAATATTCCACCAAGGCTCATACAAATATTTTGAATCCATTCGCCTGCATTGAAATTTAATGTCTGTAGATAGAGCAGCTGTTCGGAAATCAGCATTCCACTTATCAGCCGACTGCCTATCGGAATAAAATCTACCAGAAGACTCAAAACATTGGTCAGTATCACATATGATACAATGAATACGATTTCATTTCTGCAAATGATCAGCAGCAGATCCACCAGCACTGTATTGTGTACAAGAATCAACAGTGCCAGAATACACGAGCCAAGATAGATTTGCCAGTCATACGCGCCGATTCCACGATCTGTTACGAACAGACTCACTATAAAATATATGGCTATGGAAACCACAAATATGGTCACATTCACAGCCAGCTGAACCACCAGCTTTCCCAGATAAATGTCTGTCTTTTTATGAATCGCACAAATATTCTTAATGGTGTGATATCGATATTCCTCATACAAATTAAATTGAAACACGATCGTGACCGGCAAAATATACCGAAGCATTCCGATCAAACATCTGAAGTTTGCGCCAAACGAGTCTACATGATAATAAAATCTGAAAAACAGACTGACTGCGACCAGAAGCCCGGGAATCAATACTGCTGCAATCCGATAGCTTTTATTAAATCTTAATCTATAAAATTCACTCCGAATCACTTCTTTCATCTGTTACCACGCACCAATCCATATGCATATTGTTTCGTTGTCAAAACGTATATCCCCCACCCCATGACCACATATAGGAGTTCTGAAATAAGTGTACAAAGTATGGTATTTGCAGTCAGTTCATGGCTGTACAGATATCCAAGCTGTACCGGCATCAGAAAAATCCCTGCCAACTGATTTTCATTTCCATGGCCCGCAATGAGAAAGATCAGTATAAGCTGTATCACAACATAATAATACAGAATGACTGTTACCATTGCAGATTTGATCTTCAGGAACACTATATCCATGATAAACACCGCCGCAACGTAGGCAGGAATAGAAATCACTATTTTTATGACTGCATGTTTTAACAGTTCCATATCAATCCCTGTGCCATACTGCATGATAACCCCCGCACCAATCAGAACAAGTAAGAAATAGGCAAACAGCACCATCGCCTTGACCAGCTGCACCACTGCCTTCCATTGCAGCACCTTGTCTATTCTATAATCCAACGCCTGCTGATTTTTCAGTGTACCTGCTGAAATTTCCTCAGAAAGGATTGAAAGTACTAAAATAACTGCTACAAAAGCGCCCAGCGTTACAAAATCCAGATTATGACAGACAAACTCCAGACTTACTGCATCTCTTGCCATGTAAGCCACTCCCAGTATCATGATTCCCATGAGCAGGGATAGGATCACTGCGATTCGATTTCTGCAAATCTTATACAGTTCTGCTTTCATAAATCCTTTCATTTCACGCCTCCTTTCTGATCAGATCAATGAAATACTCTTCCAGTGATACTGTGTTTCTTCTTATCTCATCTACCCTCACTTCATGCCTGATCAACAGCTGGCTGATATTTCCTACCGTGCAATCCTGACCTTCAATCATCAGCTTATTGGCATCGATTCTTCTGACTGCAATTTCACGGTTCAATTCCTTTATCACCCTGACAGCCCTTTCCCCATCATCCACCTCAACATAGATTTCATTTGGTGTTTCTCTCTCCATATCTTCTGCTGTGATTTCCTTAATCATTCTTCCCTGATCAAGAATTCCAAATCTGTTGGCCATCTGTGACAGCTCCGTCAGAATATGGCTTGAAATGAGAATGGTTGTGTGTGAGGTTCTGTGCTTCTTTAAGATCAGCTCCCGTATCTCCCTGATCCCTTCTGGATCCAATCCATTGATTGGTTCGTCTAAAATCAGAAGCTCTGGATCTCCCAGAAGTGCAAGTCCTATTCCAAGTCTCTGCTTCATACCAAGCGACAAATGTTTAAATTTTTTATGACAGGCGTCTTTTAACCCGATTTCTTCTATTGTTTGGTCTACACAGGTCTGATCTGATATTCCCTTGAGTATTCTGTAATATTCCAGATTTTCCCTCACGGTCATATATGGATAAAAAGCAGGATTTTCTATCAGCGCACCGATTCTCTTTTTCCGGATCAAATCTTCCGGTATGTGAATGCTCCCCTGGTCTGGCGCAAGCATCGAAAGAATCATTCTCATCAGAGTGGTCTTTCCTGCTCCATTCTTTCCTACCAGACCGTATATATCCCCTTTATTGACTGTCATACTAACACGATCAATGATCTGCTTATTTCCAATCTTCTTATTTACATTGTCAGTCTGTATTATCTGTTCCATCTATCTTTACTCCTCAAAATTATAATCTGCTTTACAGTCCTCATTCTACTACAAAAATTTCCTTTGTTTCACTTTTGTAATAAACAGGCGTTTTTGCGCCTTAAGCGTTTCTTTTCCCTTCCTTTTTGTGAGAAACAGGCATTTTCTCTATCTCCTCTACCCATAGGATAATACAATTTTCCGTTGACAAGTTTCATCACATATCTTACAATAATCATGATGAAAAGCATGGTAAATATGC
>ONWL01000185.1 GCA_900321525.1 uncultured Eubacteriales bacterium | reverse complement strand
AGTGGAAGTGGAAAGACCACCATTTTGCGTATGATTGCCGGTCTGGAAACACCGGATAGCGGTGAAATCAAAATTGACGGACAGGTGGTGAACCATATTCCGGCCAATAAGAGAGGCATTGGCTTCGTATTCCAGAGCTATGCATTGTTCCGGTATATGACCGTATATGATAACATTGCCATGGGTTTGCAGATTCAGAAGGTGCCGAAGCAGCAGATTAGGGAGCGTGTTACAGAACTGTTGGATCTGGTAAGCTTAAAAGGATTGGAAAATCGTTACCCCAATCAGCTGTCCGGTGGGCAGCGTCAGAGAGTGGCATTTGCCAGAGCCATTGCTCCCAATCCACAGCTGCTGCTGTTGGATGAGCCATTTGCCGCCATTGATGCAAAGGTGCGCCAGGAACTGAGAAGCTGGCTGAAAGAAATGATCGGCAAGCTGGGCATTACCAGTATCTTTGTAACCCACGATCAGGATGAGGCCATGGAAGTGGCAGATGAAATCATTTTGACCAATCGTGGACGAATTGAGCAGATCGGTTCTCCATCTGAGATTTACACCTATCCAAAGACTGCCTTTACCGCCTCTTTCTTTGGACAGAATGCCCAGTTAGAGGGGTATCAGGCATTTCATACCTTTAGGGATGTACCAGGAGCGGACAAGGCGCTGATTAGACCGGAATTTGTGAAAGTTTACAAACTGGATGAGAAGCAGCAGTATCCGGAAAGTTCTTCTGTTGGTACAGTAGAGCAGATTTCTTTTAGAGGGGATCGAACAGAATTACAGATTAATGTAAATGGTCTGGTGATTATTGCCAAGAGAAATCTGGGAGAAAGTCCCATTGCAGTAGGTGAGAGGGTAAAAGTATTCCTGTATCGCATCTTCGTCTTAAAGGGAGAAGAAGTCATCCTGCTGGAGAACGAGGCAGTGAATAGTAACTACTTTAATATTTAAATAAACATAAAGCTAGATTGCATTCGGGAATTTTCTGAGGTGATCTGGCTTTGCTGTCATTATTATTCAGATAAAATTACACTGGTTTTTCTTCTCCTCTCTTGATTTATAAAATAGAAAGTGCTACTATAAGTTCATGTGAAGTATTTTACAACAAGCCCCTGCAGAAAGATGCACTGTATGGAAATCCGTGCAGTGATGAGATACTGGGATTTCAGATAAAGGATGCTGTAGGCTGGCGAAGGAGGTAACACAATATGGAAAAGAAAAATTTAGACTGGTCAAATCTGGGATTTGGCTATCATCCAACAGAATATCGCTATGTGGCAAACTGGAAAGATGGCGCATGGTCTGAGGGAGAGCTGACAACTGATGCCACTGTTACCATGACAGAGTGTGCAGGTGTATTGCAGTATTCCCAGTCCTGTTTCGAAGGTTTGAAGGCATATACCACAGAGAAGGGACAGATCGTGGTGTTCCGTCCTGATTTAAATGCATCCCGTATGGCAGATTCCTGTCGCAGACTGGAGATGCCGGTATATCCGGAAGACAAGTTTGTAGAGGCAGTAAAGGCAGTGGTTCGCGCCAATGCAGCATATGTACCCCCATATGGTTCCGGCGCTACCTTGTATTTGCGTCCATTTATGTTTGGATCTGGTCCTGTCATCGGTGTGTCTCCGGCTCCAGAGTATCAGTTCCGTATTTTTGCCACTCCTGTAGGTCCGTACTTTAAGGGCGGCGCAAAGCCTCTGACCATTCGTGTCAGTGATTTTGACCGTGCGGCACCAAACGGCACCGGACACATCAAGGCCGGTTTGAATTATGCCATGAGTCTCCATGCCATTGTAGATGCACACAATCAGGGCTTTAATGAAAATATGTACTTAGATCCCAAGACCCGTACCAAGGTAGAAGAAACCGGTGGTGCCAATTTCCTGTTTGTTACGAAAGATGGCAAAGTGGTGACACCAAAGTCTCCTAGTATCCTGCCATCCATTACCCGTCGTTCTCTGATGGTAGTGGCAAAAGAGTATCTGGGTTTGGAAGTAGAAGAGAGAGAAGTATACTTCGATGAAGTAAAGGATTTTGCGGAGTGTGGTCTGTGCGGTACCGCAGCAGTCATTTCTCCTGTAGGCAAGATCGTGGACCATGGCAAGGAAATCTGTTTCCCAAGCGGTATGGACGAGATGGGACCTGTTACCAAGAAGCTGTATGATGCACTGACCGGTATCCAGATGGGTCGTATCGAGGCACCGGAAGGATGGATTCAGGTCATCGAATAAAACACTTCAAAAATTGCATGAATATACATTGCAGAGAAAAGAGAATCTGTGATATGATAAGACGGAGTGCATACGGATGTGCTTCGTCTTTTGTATATTACAGCGTGAAGTAGAATGGAGGAGTCATATGAAGAAAGCAGAGAATTTCATCCGTTGGCAGTGGGGTATGCCTGCCTGATCTATCTGTTTTTGCCGATTCTTGTGGTGATTCTGTTTTCTTTTAATTCCTCTGCCCGAAATATCATGTTTGAGCATTTTACATTGGAATGGCATGGACGGATGTTTCACAACAGACAGTTGATGGAAGCGTTCTGGAATACCATTCTCGTGGCGTTTGCCAGTACCCTGATCGCAGTGGTGATCGGTACATTGTGTGCGGTGGGACTGCATAAGTTTCAGTTCAAATTGAAACAGACCATCAATCAGGCGTTGTATATTCCCATTGTTATTCCAGAGCTGGTGTTTGCCATTGCCATGCTGGTATTTTTTACATCACTGAATGTGGAAATGAGCCTGTTTACCCTGATCGTGTCTCATGTGACATTTTCCATGCCCTTTGTGGTCATTACTGTGCGGGCACGGATTGCGGGATTTGGTCAGTCTATCGAGGAGGCAGCAAGAGATCTGGGTGCCAATGAGTGGCATACCTTTTACAGAGTGACTTTGCCGATGATCCTGCCAGGTGTAATTTCCGGCGGCATGCTGGCACTGACCATTTCACTGGATGATGTGGTGGTCAGTTATTTTACAGCAGGATCGGATAGTACCACGCTGCCTTTGAAGATTCTTGGTATGGTTAAAAAGGGCATTTCACCGGATGTGAATGCCCTGTCTACCCTGATGATCATTGGCACGGTGGGGATTTTGTTTTGCAGTACTGCCATTCAGAATCATTTGGAATGGAAGCAGGATTCCCGAACCAGCTCTACAGGCATGTCTACGCCTGTCCAGAGCCGGAAGGCTTCTGCGCCCTGATAGAGGAGCATATACATGCCGTTTAGTGTGGCACAGCCTGCTTTTTCGGCAAGTGCCATCAGTCTGGTCTTTGCCGGATTATAAATAATGTCAGACACTACCAGTTCCGGATGGAAATACGAAGTGTCCGGAATGAGACAGCCTTCTGTATTGGGCGCCATTCCTACACTGGTGGCGTTGGTCAACAGGGCAGATTCCTGGATTTCCCGTTTTAAAACAGAAGGATCTTCATAATCATATAAGGTCACTTTGCAGGCGGTTTCCCCATTCAGGCGGTTGGTTAAATGGACTGCCCTGTCCCAGAAGCGGCTGCGGCGGCTGAAGACAGAAATTTCTGCCACACCGTCTAGCGCAGCCTGAATCAAAATGGCAGTGGCGGCACCGCCAGCTCCAAGCAGGGTCATCTTTTTGCCAATGACAGAGTAGCCTGCATCTGCAATAGAGCGCATATAGCCTGCACCGTCTGTGATGTGACCGGTCAGCTTTCTGGTGACCGGGTCGATGACCACTGTATTGACCGCACCTGCCAGAGAAGCGGCAGGGGACAAGTCGTCGCACAGTTCCCACATTCGGTTCTTGCATGGCATGGTCAGGTTAAAGCCTCTTGCGCC
>ONWL01000049.1 GCA_900321525.1 uncultured Eubacteriales bacterium | reverse complement strand
TTTTGTGTAACAACAAGTTTTGTGATGTGACAGACAAGTGTTGTTACCAAAAAGAGCCATACACAGGGATGAGACCTTGGGCAATAGGTCAATCCATATCACATTCATCACAGGAGGAACAAAATTATGAAAAAGAAACTGTTGAGTCTCACACTGGCAACTGTCATGGCAGCATCCATGTTTACCGCTTGCGGAACAGGTGAAAAGGAAGCGGATACAACAAAGGCAGAAACCCAGACGGTTCAGGAAACAGACACACAGGATACTACAAAAGAGATAGTTGTAAAAACTAGCGAATCAATCTCAGAAGTAGCAGAAGTAGAAAGTCAGGAAGATGAGGATGATTTAGATGGTACAGAGTCGTCAGATGTTGATGGTATGCCAACCAAGGACCGGAGCGGAAATGATATTACTGTTCCGGAACATGTAGAAAAGATCATTTCTATGGCACCATCTACTACACAGCTTTTGATTGATCTGGGTTATGCCGATCAGATCATTGCATGCGATACGTACTCCGGATATTCTTATGGGGATCAGCTGACAGCAGACATCCCACAGTTTGATATGATGAGCCCGGACAACGAACAGATCGTGGCATTAGAGCCGGATATCGTGTTCACCACAGGTATGAGCTATGCAGGCGGAGAGGATGTTTATGCAGCAGTGAAGGCAGTGGATGTATGCGTGGCAGATATTCCAAGCAGCAACTCCCTTGCAGAGATTGAAGAAGATATCCTGTTTATCGGTGCCTGCATCGGTGCAGAGGATGCAGCAGCAGAGATTGTAGAGGAGATGGAAGAGAGCATCGAGGCAATCAAGGCCATTGCAGCAGATATTCCAGAGGATGAGAAAAAGACCGTTTTGTATGAATTGTCTACTCCTACTCCGGATTATCCACAGATTTATACTTGTGGTGCAAATACATATATTGATGAAATGTTGACTACCATTGGTGCCATCAATGTGGCAGGGGAGGAAGAGTATCAGTGGCCGGCATTGACAGAGGAAGCAGCAGTAGCGGCCAATCCAGATGTGATTCTTTCCGGTGATACGTATACCCCTGATGTAGTGAATGTGATCTTGAACACAGAAGGCTGGGAAGCTGTAACGGCTGTGCAGGAGAAAGCGGTATATGCAGTGGATGGAGATGCCATCAACCGTCCAAACCAGCATGTGGTAGAAGCCATGTATGAAATGGCACAGTGGATCTATCCAGAGTATTTTGGTAAGATGGAACTGCCATTTGCCGCATAAAAGAGATGAAAAAATCAGGATTCAAGATTGGAATGACGGTGCTTTCAGGGATCGCAGCACTGGCTGTTTCCATTGCAGTGGGCAGTGTGACCATCCCCTTGAAAGAACAGTGGATGATTTTGGCGTATAAGTTGTTTGGAACAGCCAAACCGGATTCTGTGGAAGCATCCCTGATCTCCATCATGTGGAGCATCCGTATGCCCCGTGCGTTTCTGGCCTTTCTGGCCGGAGGCGCACTATCGGCCAGCGGTGCGGTGATACAGTCTATTTTGCAAAATCCCCTTGCCTCCTCTTATACCCTGGGGGTTTCTTCCGGGGCATCCTTAGGAGCAGCCATTGTGACAGTGACAGAACTTTCCATTCCTTTTCTGGGGGTATTTCTCCTGCCTGTGTTTGGATTTGCGGGAGGACTGCTGACGGTGCTGTTTGTCATTGCATTTTCTGCACGGATCGATGGCAATGTGAAGAATCAAACCATTGTGCTGTTTGGAATGGTCATGTCATTGTTCGTCAATGCGGTTCTGACCATGCTGTCGGTGCTGGCATCGGAGCATGAGCACCAGCTACTGGCCTGGCAGTTGGGAACCTTTGCAGGAAAACGGTGGTACCATGTGGGCATTTTGGCAGTGGCATGTGTGATTGGATTGGTGTTGCTGTTGCGTGACCACAGAGAACTGGATATCTTATCCTTTGGAGATGAGCAGGCTCTGGCAATCGGGGTGGATGCGCCTCGTGTGAAGAAACGGTTGATCGTCATTGCTGCATTTCTCACAGGGGTATCTGTCTGTTTTACAGGCACCATCGGCTTTATCGATCTGATTGCACCCCATATGGTGCGCAGAATCTTTGGTTCGGTTCATCGTCTGGTACTCCCCATGTCCTTTCTGGTAGGGGGCATCTGCATGTGTCTGGCAGATTTACTGGCACGAACCATCCTTGCACCACAGGATCTTCCGGTAGGAGCAGTGACCGCACTGTTTGGGGCGCCGTTTTTCATGTGGCTGTATTTTGGAAAGAGGGGAAACTAGTCATGGGAATTCAGTTCAAACAGGTATTTGCAGGATATGGAAGCCCGCGGAATCAAAAGCAGACAGATGTTTTAAAGAACCTGACTTTTGGAATCCAGGAAGGACACACCGTCTGTATTCTGGGGGAAAATGGTTCCGGAAAGTCCACTCTCCTTCGGGTGCTGGCAGGTACTCTGCACTACAGAGGCAGCATCCGTCTGGAGGATACAGAACTGGCTCAGATGAACCGGCGGACTCTGTCCAGTCAGATTGCCTTTATGACCCAGTTTTCCAATGTATATTTTTCTTACAGTGTGTGGGAAACGGTTATGCTGGGCAGATATCTGAAACTGAATCGCTTTCTGGGCAGACCTACAGAGACAGACCGAAAGAGAGTGGCAGAATGTCTGGAAATGACCGGACTCAGTGGGTTAAAAGAATCCACATTAGGGGAATTATCCGGGGGTCAGCTGCAGAGAGTGTTTCTGGCCAGAACCTTTGCCCAGGATACGCCGTACATTTTGTTAGATGAGCCTACCAACCATCTGGATCTGAAATATCAATCTCAGCTGGCACAGTATTTAAAGGACTGGACAGGCAGAGAACGGCAGTATCCCGATGGAACCTTTCACCGCAATACCCTGATTGGCGTGTTTCATGACATCAATCTGGCTCTGCAGATTGCGGATGAACTGATTGTTATGAAAGATGGGGAAATCCTTGCCTGCGGAAACAAGTCACAGATTTTACAGGCGGATATTTTGCAGCAGGCTTATGGAATGGATGTTTCTGCATATATGAGGAAACAACTGGAAATCTGGAATGGATAGGAATAAACAAAGGATATCCTCTTGTTACCCGCCTAATGTGACGTCCTGTTTTGCGTACCATTCCAGTGCATCCATAAAGTCTGTTTCCTTATAATCCGGCCAATTGCTGTCAACCACATAAAAATCTGAGTATACGGATTGAATGGGCAAAAAACCGGACAACCTTCTCATGCCGCCCCAACGTACGATCAAATCAATTCTTGAAATATCAGAGGAAAAGGGAGTCCCATCTAATTTCATATGAGACAAATCCCATTGCCATCCATAGTTTACCAGGAAGTTAATCCGTATTCCGCCGCCATTGATGGGTGTTCTGGTTGTATATGGAGAAAGTTGTTTGGGAAAACATTTGGAAGTACAATCTCCGATTACCAATAAGTCTGCCCCTTCCTGTGTCAACAATTCTACGGCCTTTACGCAAGCAGACTGAAAGGCCTGAAATTGCTCTTTTGGGCGTTTACAGTTATCCATGGTAAAACCATAATACGTAAGCTCTTGGATGCCATTTTCCTTTGCCTGCTGCAGGAGTCGAAGCCCCGGCAGCAGACCATGTTCATAACCATCCTGTTTCTGCATTCCATGTCCCACAGCCCAACGCCGATTCCCATCCGGAATAATTCCAATATGCTTTGGCTTCTTTTTCATTTTCTTACAAGTCCTTTCGGAATAGATACATTAGGCAATTGCGAAACTATGATACCGAACGCCTTTCATCAAAATTTTTATTTGAAAAACATGCTCTTGCTTGGAATTATTCGTAAGAATGATGTCCACAGTAACGGTACTAATATTTTTTTTCGCTTTTCGTTCAAAATGCCAAATATGCCGTTGCAGGCAACTGGATATTTGGCACTCGCGGCATTCGTCATACTGACAAGCTTGCTTGTCAGCCCGACTCATTGCCAGTGTGAATAAAATACCGGCGTTCCACAAAGTTTTTCAAATGAAAAAATTTCTGATGGACAGGTTGTTTTTGGTCTGCTCAAAGAGTTTTGCGATTGCCCATAGATATATTTCATTTCACAAATAGTATTGTCAAGATAAAGGAAAAAATACACATAAATGGAAGCAGTGAGAAAACAGTAGTTTACTTATGTGTAAAACCCGATCAAACGCAACCGACGTAAATGCGACGTAAAATTTTGCGTTGCATTTACGTCTGATCAATGCTATGATTTTGGTATTTATAAACCGTTATATTTTTAGGGAGCACGTTGAGCGGAAGGGGAAAAGGAAAACCATTGATTTGATATCAGATAAATCATTTTGTAAAAACTTGACATTCCCCTTGGGGAAAGGTGTATATTACGGCTGTACATGTGAAAAATGCACTGGTTGATGTGTAAAGTATGGAAATGTAAGTAGAAAGGAACGAAACAGATGACCATCAAGGAAGCTGAAAAATTAACAGGACTGACAGCCAAAAGTATACGTTACTACGAGGGAAAAGGACTCATTCAAGTCAGGCGGGATGAGCAGAATTCTTACCGCAATTATACGGAAGAGGACATTCATCAGTTAAAATTGATCAAACTGCTCCGTTATCTTGGGTTTGGAGTAGAGGAAATCAAACCGATGATGGGGCAAACCAATGTGGAACTTCACGAAACATTAATGCAAAAAGCACAGCAGCTGGAACGAGAAAGTGACACGTCTTTAGAGAAGCGGGATATGTGCCATGCGCTTGCTAGGGATTGCAGGAAAGAACTGTTTGCCAAAAAGATGGATGAATATAGTGAATCCATTGATTTTCTGGAAAGTGAAGAGGGTGATACACTTCGGAAGGGATTGCGGGACATTTTCTGCCCCAATCTCAGTGTAGTGATCTTGCAGACATTGGTTTGTGGGGCACCGATTGTATGGTTGTTTGAGCAGCGTCACATTTGTAACAGAAACGGAAGTGATTCGCCATACGCCGCTGCACCCCTTTGGCATTCACTATTCTTATGGGGATGTAGAACAGATTGAGGCAGGATTTGGGCACAGCGTTCTGGCACTTCGGGAATCCAGGAAAAAGGGACAGTTTTCCTATCGTATTGTGTTGGATGGAAAAAAGGTTACTTTTTCTGTTCCATATACAAATGAAAAAATTGTGCGATATGAGCATGATACCTATCTGGAATTAGAAGAGTTCGATCAGGCATTGGTCAAATTAGGGATTCCAAAAGTATCCTCGGAAGAAGGCTGGGAAGATTGTGATTTGGATCAAAGATATGTAGATCGTTTTTTAAGAATCATTCGAAATCAGTCAGAATGATAGTAGTAGCTGTTTGAGAGTAAAGGTGTGAAACAGTTGCGACAGGAGAATAAGATGGGAACAGCGGTTGTGATTGAACGTGTCAGGAAAGGACAAATGATCCATGAGAACAGAACGCATGATTGGAGAAAAGCATTGTTTTTTATACAAGATCGGGAATGAGCAGCAGGTCACCCACTGTCTGATGCAGGCGATAGATGCCCATGATCTGGAAGTGTTGGACAAAGAAGTAGAACTGATTCAGGAATTGACGACAAACGTTTCGTTTCTGCTGGCGGCAGTTCTCATCAAAGACTGGAACCGGGAACTGTCTCCGTGGCAGGCACCGCCGGTGTTTGGCAGGGAATCTTTTGGGGCAGGCGCAAAGGAGACATTGGCTTTTGTGATAGAAGCACTGATTCCGGAATTAAACAAATGGTATGGAGAAAAGGATCCATTGAAATATTATCTGGGCGGTTATTCTCTTTCTGGACTGTTTGCGTTGTGGAGTGGATACCAGACAGATGTCTTTGCCGGCATTGCAGGTGTGTCCCCCTCTGTCTGGTTTCCTGACTGGGAAGATTTCATCCGGTCACATACCATGCAGAGTCCATTGGTGTATCTCAGCTTGGGAGACCGGGAAGAACGAACCAGAAATCAAGTGATGGCCAGAGTAGGGACTGCCATCCGTAAACAGCAGGAAATTTTTATGGAGACAAATGAAGTACAGGAAAGTATATTGGAATGGAATCCGGGCAATCATTTTGTGGATTCGGAACTGCGGATGGCAAAGGGATTTGCATGGCTGTTAAACAGATGATGCAATTGCCTATATGATGCAAATGAGAGAAAGGAGCATGGTATGCCGCCAGGAAACGGAAGAAATGTAAATAAATTTTTTTTGACAGAAGAAGAGAAGGCAAATCGTCCCAAGGTGACAGGTGCCCTGTTAAAGCGTGTGTTTTCATATTTGGTGCCTTACTGGAAGCAGATGGTCATCGTGCTGGGATGTATTGTGCTGTCCTCCGTATTGAGCCTGCTGCCATCGGTATTGACCGGTCAGATCATCGATCGGGGGTTGATCGACAGAAATTTAAATATGCTGATTACCCTGATTTTACTGTCTTTGGGCGTGACATTGGCAGCAAATCTGATTCGTGTGGCAGAGAGTTATCTGAACAACTGGATCGCCCAGCACATTACATATGACATGCGCAATAAGATGTTCCGGCATTTGCAGCAGATGTCCCAAAGTTTTTTTACATCTAACAATCAGGGCGATATCATCACCCGTATGACCAGCGACATTGCAGGAGTGGAGCGTGTCATCACCAACACCTTTACGTCGATCCTGTCCAATGCCATTACATTAGTGGCGGCAGTGGTCATCATGTACCGGGAAAACTGGATCCTGGCTACGGTGGGGGCAATGGTGATCCCTCTGTTTCTGATTCCCACCAGATGGGCAGGCAAGACCAGATGGACGCTGACCAGAGAAGCCCAGGAGTGCAATGATCAAATCAATGGGATTTTAAATGAAACCTTGTCTGTCAGCGGACAGCTGCTTGTCAAACTGTTTGGCAGGGAAGACTATGAGTATAACCGTTATAAAGATGTAAATGAACGGATGATCCGTCTGAACATTCGGGAGAGTATGGCAGGACGGTGGGGTGCTGTCATCATCAATACTTTTTCCAGTGTGGGACCGATGCTTTTGTATCTGGTAGGCGGGATTTTGATGATGCAATACGATGCGGATTTGTCAGTGGGTGATGTGACCGTACTGGTGGCATTGCTTGGCAGGATGTATGGACCGGTGAATTCTTTATTGAACATTCAGGTAGAGTGGATTCGGTCGATGGCATTGTTTACCAGAATCTTTGCCTATTTCGATATGCCCATTGAGATTCAGAACGCAGAGGATGCCGTCATACCGGCAAAGGCAGAGGGAAGTGTGGCATTTGATCATGTGGGATTTTCTTACGATGGAGAGCGGACGATCTTAAAAGATGTGAGTTTTCAGTTAGACAGCGGCAAATGCATTGCCATCGTAGGACCATCCGGTTCCGGTAAGAGTACCATGATCCACCTGATCCCTCGATTGTATGATGTGTCAGAAGGACGGGTGACGTTTGACGGCATAGACGTGCGGCAGTTGGATCTGAAATTTTTGCGGGACAATATCGGCATCGTCAGCCAGGAAACTTATCTGTTTCATGGCACCATCCGGGAAAATCTGCTGTACGCCAAGCCGGATGCCACAGAAGCAGAACTGATCGAAGCCTGCAAAAAGGCAAATATCTATGAATTGATCGAGAAGCAGCAGGAAGGTTTGGATGCAGTGGTAGGCAACAGAGGTCTGAAGCTGTCCGGCGGAGAGAAACAGCGGATTGCCATTGCACGTGTATTGCTGAAAGAACCGGCATTGTTGATTTTTGATGAAGCAACCGCTTCTCTGGATTCTATTTCAGAAAACAAGATTCAGGAAGCCATCGACCCCATCATCGATTCCAGAACCAGTATTCTCATTGCCCATCGTTTGTCTACCATCCTTGCGGCAGATGAAATTCTGGTGGTAAAGGACGGACAAATCGTAGAGCGGGGTGTTCATTCAGAGTTAGTGAAAGCTGGGGGCACGTATACAGAGTTGTATGAGACACAGTTCCGCAAGGCATTGGATGCAGAGTAGGACAGGAAAAAATGCATTCAGTGTGTACCCGTACTGCGGTGCAATGAGCAGCAAAGTAGAACTGAAAACTGAATTTTTTGAGAAAGCATATGTAAAAAAACCGTGTGTCCAAATGAGTTTGGATACACGGTTCTTTTTTTTGGCTCTTTTTCAAATTTTCTGACAAAGACAATGGATGATGTGGTATGATACAGTTATATGTGCGAGCTGCGAAATCAGCATAGCTGATTTCCCCTGGCGAGCGGAAGATTTTTTTCTGCAAGCCTTGGAAGGTCTAGCAAACCGCCTGTACCGAGTCCTTGGAGTCGAAGCGGTAACGTCAGATTTAAGCGTAGGACAGGGAGCAACAGAGCCGAAACGAAAGTGAAGTGATTGAGCTGGGAAATTATTATGAGGTTGGAAATGGTCGATGTGTTATATATCACAGCAGACAACACTGTTATGACCGATAGTGCGAGGTCATAATGGCATCCCCCAGTCCGAGAGCTTGGCGAGGTTGATGATAAGTATGTTATCGGAACAGCTGAGGTCCTGTCATTTCCTTGCAGGAGGTATGGAAACCAAAACAAAGGAATGCGTCAGGAATCCAAATGAGTGACAGGAAGTCCGACACAGCCATAGTATCGAAGAAGTCTGTGAAAGCAGATGGAGAAAAGGGCTGTGCACTTTATAGCTTCAAGTGGTTAGGAACTATGCAGACGAAAGAGAGCTGAAGGACATGGTAAATGAATTGCTTGGAATACAGTACAATATCGCAAAAGCAAACAGAACCGACAAGAGAGTACAGAATCTGGCATCCTACATTAATGAAGATACGCTGAAAGCGATTCATAAAACGATGGATAAGGAGAAAGCCTATGGAATTGATAAGGTAACAAAAGAGGAATACGGGCAGAATCTGGAGGAAAATCTTGCGAATCTAGTGAAACGGATGAAAAACGGAAGCTACCGACCGAATCCAACAAGGCGTGTCTATATCCCGAAAGAAACAAAGGGAAAAATGAGACCGCTGGGAATTTCATGCTATGAAGATAAACTGGTGGAAAATGCGGTTGCACAGATACTGGAACAAATCTATGAGCCAAAGTTTTACAATGAGAGTTTCGGATTCCGACCAAATAGGAACTGCCATCAGGCAGTAAGGGAAATCATAGAGATGGTGCAGTATCGAAAGACGAACTACGTGGTGGAAGCAGATATCAGGGGATTCTTTGATCATGTAGACCATGAATGGCTGATGAAGATGCTGGCACATGATATAGCAGACAGGAAATTTCTCGAGATAATTGAGAAATTCCTAAAAGCGGGAATCATGGAAAATGGCAGATATCTTGACAGTGAGCGGGGAACCCCGCAGGGAAATGGTGCCAGTCCAATCCTTGCAAATGTGTATCTGCATTATGTACTGGATAACTGGTTTGATGTAATCGTAAAGAGACAGTGCAGAGGTGAATGCTATCTAATTCGTTACTGTGATGATTTTGTCTGCTGTTTTCAGAACAGATACGAAGCAGAAACATTCAAGGAGAAACTGGAAGAACGCTTTGGGAAATATGGGCTGGAACTGGCAGAGGAAAAGACAAAGATTCTGGAATTTGGGAGGTTTGCCAGGCAAAACCGGGAAGCAAGAGGAGACGGAAAGCCAGAAACCTTTGACTTTCTTGGCTTCACGTTTTATTGCGGAATGGACGGAAAGAAGCAGTTTTACCGTTGTAGAGTAAAGACCAGTAAGAAGAAATTCCGAAGTAAAATCATAGCAATGAAAGAATGGATAAAGGCACACAGGACAATGCCATTAGAGCAGTTGTTCAAAACAATCAATGCGAAATTGAGGGGACACTATCAGTATTATGGTGTAACCGACAATACAAGGGAAGTGAAGAACTTTCTCATGCAGACAAAATGGTTGTTGTATAAGTGGCTTAATCGGAGAAGTCAGAGAAGAAGTTATACGCAGGATACTTTCTTTAATGGATTGCTTAGGACATTTCCATTGCCGGAACCAAGTATCAAGGTAAGTTTGTTTTATAGATAGAGTATGAAAATATAGAGTGAAAAGCCGTATGCGTTAATAGCGCACGTACGGTTTTGTATAGGGGTATGGGGAGTAATCCCCATATCTACTAGAGGATTTTGAAAAAAGAAATACGCATACATGACATTGAAAAATTGGAACATAGGGAGGTTGGTTATGAGAATCACAGAGGCTCATATTAAAAATTTTAAAGGGATTGATGAGTGGAATTTTACATTTCGTCCGGGATTTAATCTGATCAAAGGAGAAAATGGAAAAGGAAAAACATCTATTTTGGAAGCACTGGCAGTTGGACTTGGAGGATTTCTTGCAGGGATTGAGGGCGTGGCCGCAAGACATTTTTCAAAAGAAGAGATCCGCAGACAATATCTGATGACCGGAGAGGGTTCTTGTAGTTGTGCATATCAAGTGCCGGTAGAAGTTGCATTGACAGCAGAGTTTCCAGAGCAGAACAAGATGATTTCCTGGATAAGAGGCAGGTCAAGTATACAGGCATCCCGAAGTAACATACAACCTCGTGAAATTGTAAAACTGGCAGAGCAAATGTCAAACCAACAGGATACTTGTCTTCCAATTATCTGCTATCAGGGGGCAGGGCGTGTGTGGTCACAAAAGCGTGACAAGGTACAGGATGTTTTCAGGAAACGTTATACGCGGACAGTAGGGTATACGGATACATTGTCGGAGGCTTCTAATATCAAATTGCTTCTGAACTGGTGCGTGAAAATGGAGCAGGTGGCGTGGCAGAAAGAAACAAAAATTGCAGAGTATGAGGCTGTAAAAAAGGCTGTGTCCAATTTTATGGGGTATATGGATCATGGGGAACAGTATGAGATTTTCTATGATAAGCAGTTAGAAGAATTGATGTATCGGGAAAAAGAAGTGATTCAGCCCGTATCCAATCTCAGCGCTAGTTACCAATCTCTGATTTGGATGGTCTTTGATATTGCCTATCGTATGGCAGTATTGAATCCATTTTTATTATCTCAGGTGACGGAGACTGCCGGTATTGTGTTGATTGATGAGTTGGATATGCATCTGCATCCTAAGTGGCAGTGGAAGGTGATTGACGCACTGCGTCAAACATTTCCCAAGGTACAGTTTATTGCAACTACACATGCGCCGATTTTATTTGCATCTGCAAAAAATGTGTGGTTGATCGACATCGAACAGGAAGAAATTCAGTATAGCCATTCTGTTTTCTGATGCAATGGATGCAGAGGACTTTCAGACAGCAAAGATATTTTTAGACAAATTGGCAGATTCTACATCACCGGAATTTCCACTGATTGCAGGATTGCGTGCGAGATATGAAATTGAAACTTCATGGCCGGAGGAATAAGTATGTTATGGATTAAAAAGGGAAAAGAACCTGTATCATTGACCCAGTACCGGAAGCAGCCATTTGCGTATTATGATGGTTGCAATAAAGAGGATATTCGCAAAAAACTGCTTGTGGAACAGGGATATCTTTGCGCATATTGTATGAGACGAATAGATGAAGCGCATATGAAAATTGAGCATTGGTATCCGGAAGCGGAGTTAGATGAAACAGGAAAATTAGATTATGAAAACATGCTTGGCGTTTGTATGGGACACATAGAGGGATTAGAGGGACGATATGATACTTGTGATTCCCAAAAGGGAAGTCAGATCATTGCCATAGACCCAAGAAATGCAGAGCATATACAAGGAATTGGATATCAATATCGTTCAGGAGAAATTTATTCGGAAGACAGTACACACAATGAAGATTTGAACAGTAGGTTGAATTTGAATTGTCATCAACAGTATCTTCCGGAGAATCGAAAAGCGGTTCTGGATGAGGTGATCAAAAAATTGAGTGTGATTCGGAAGCAAGGTACATGGAAACGTGCAGATATTGCGCATTTACGAAATATTTATGCATCCTTGGATCAGGAGGGAAAACGGAAAGAATATGCTGGCATTGTACTGTGGTATCTGGATAAAAAGATGAAGAGATAAGTACATAGAGTTGTAGTAAAATACAATCCGTTAAAAAAGGTATTCTGGTAAACTGAATCATTGATATGCAGGAGAGTAGCATTAACACATGTAACTATAAGTTGGTTTATTACAATATATTCACTAAGATGAGATATTTTTTGATAGAACAGAGAGCAACTGATACAAAAAATGATATAATAGAGTTAAACAAAATGGAGCAATTTTAAGATAGAGTAAAAATATGAAAAAGCAAAGACAGGTGTTGAATCACTATATCCAAAGGGACTTCCCTTTTGTGATATTGTAAATGCACAGGTGAAAGTGTTTTTGGAGTGTGGGTATAGAATGAGAATGCATAATAAATTATTTATCACAGATATAGCTTGTACGAATGACCCAACTCAACTAATGCATGATTACATAGAGCTTTTTTCTATTCCGATTCTGATTGATAATAATGGAGAGGTGTATGGTACAAATGGTTTACAGAATATGCCTGTACCAACAATTGGAATAAAAAGATTTTTTGAGCATCCAAAAAGTGGTTGTGGATTGATAGATTATTGTAAAAATTGTAAATTAGATCCATTTGATGAGAGGATATGCTCAAAAGAACCATGGTTACAATGTGAAAAAGAAGTATCTTGTCCATTAGCAATATATTTCAAAGGATTTGGCGTTGAGAATAAACAGTTTGTTTTAAAGAGCTTTTAAATTTAATCGACAAGAATCAAGTTCTTGATGGTAGTGCGTCTGTTTAATAACAATATTTTTACGCTATAAAAATGGGATATGACAGAAAAGAATATGTACTAATTATTATATAGATTACATGGAATTCTTTAATAATGTATTTTTAGAAAAAGTTGGTTGTATGTGGCGGGGAGATGGGAAAATACAATTATTTCTTAAATTTATAAGTGTGCAGGAGCATAGTCAAATCTATGAACGATTCAGATAAAAACTTATAGTTTTTTTCTATCGTGAATTATATCAGAAAAGCAAACTTGGAATTAAACATAATAAATTTATTTGCATATCAATAGTATATTTTATTACCGTTTATGGTGGAGGGGGAGTTCAGAATCTGTTAACAACAGATGATTTTTATAGGGAGTATATAAACGTTGTAAAAATAGTTGAAAAAGCTGTGATCAAATGAATGGTCACGGCTTTTTTGTGCAGTTGAGCAGAGAAAAAGTGTCACTTGGGGAATGCGCATTGTCTGTACAAAAAATACCTGATACAATGGATGCATAGGCAATTGTGAAAGGCCAATCACTTCTTTGGAGTGTTGTCTTCGTTGGCAATATGGCTTTTTCAGGCAAGCTTTCGCCAGGTGAAAACGCAGCGGATACTAAGCTTTTTGTGCGCAATTTGCTCCAAAAAACAAGTACCGGTGTTTGGGGTGGCCTTCAAAAGCCATATTTGCCTTCCTAGTCAACACTGATGAAACTTTTTGGAGCGTTTCGCAATTACCTGGAATACGTACAGAGTGAAAGGAAGAGAAACAGAGCGGACATAACAATGCATCGTTACAGTCAATCATCAAGAGCAGAACAGAAAGGGGGAAGCATGAGATATCGGATCGAACAGATTACAGAAGGGGAAGAGGAAGTGATCGTTCACTATCGCACGTTGACGCCGGAAGTGAGGCAGATCCTGGATTTTTTAGGTCAAGGGCAGACCAGACTGATGGGGTGGAAGGATGAGACAAAAGTGATCGTGAAACCGGAGCAGATCTTATATGTGGAAAGTGTGGATGGAAAAACCTTTGCCTATACAAAAGGAGCGGTAGTACGGTTGGAGTACCAGTTAAGCCAGTTGGAACAGTTGCTTTGGGAACGGCACTTTTTTCGATGCAGCAAATCCATGATCGTGAACATTGACAAAGTGGAAAGCCTGAAAAGTCTGCCTTCCAATCGGATTGATGCGGTCATGTGCAACGGAGAGCATATCATCATATCCAGAACCTATGCATCTGAGTTTAGAAAAAGATTAAAAGGGGGGAGAGACAATGGAGAAACGTAACAAAATCAGGCTTATTTGGGAACAGTATCTGACGAAGGAAATCGGAATCAAGTTCAAAGCCTGTCTGTATTTCTTTTGTATTCTGTTTTTTTATTCTGTCTACCAATTGGCAGGGGGAAGTCTGGAAGCCAACATCATCCATATGGCAGAAATGATTCTTCTCACCTATGGGATGGGCTATGTACAGGTGTATTTGCTGTCCAATTTTGATGAAGGAGAGCAGTTACAGGGAAAGACCGTTTGGTATATGGCACTTTGTGCCGGAATCTATACCGGTGCGTCTTTCCTGGGCAAATGGTTTGACAGAAATGTGCCAGTCACCGTAGGCTTTGCATTGTACATGATCCTGGTCTATCTATGTGCATTTCTCGTTTACAAATCCAAACGGAAGATTGATGAAAAGCATTTGAATGAAGACTTAAAGGCATTTCAGGAAAGGGGGAAACACCATGAAACAGGTGATTGAGATTAACCATTTGACCAAACATTATGGAATCCATCGAGGGGTAGAGGATGTGAGTTTTTGTGTAGAGGAAGGCAGTATCTTTGGCTTTCTTGGACCAAATGGAGCAGGCAAGTCTACCACCATTCGTGCCATGCTGGGGCTGCTTCGGTTTGAGCAGGGCAGGATACAGCTGTTTGGAAAAGACATTCAGAAGGACAAAGAAGCGATTTTGAGAGAAGTAGGGTATATGCCCTCTGAGGCCATGTTTTATCCTTCTATGCGGGTGAAAGAGGTGATACAACTGGCCGCTGATGTGAGAAAAAAAGATTGCAGGGAAGAAGCGGCAAAACTGTGCGACCGGCTGCAGATTGATCCGGAGAAAAAGATCAGGGAACTGTCTTTGGGTAATCGGAAGAAGGTTGGCATTGTATGTGCTATGCAGCACAGACCAAAGCTGTTTGTATTTGATGAACCTACCAGTGGATTAGACCCATTGATACAGAGAGAGTTTTTTGCTCTGATCAAAGAATATGTGGCAGAGGGCACCACCTGCCTGCTGTCCACTCATGTGCTTTCAGAGGTGAAAAATTATTGTGAAAAAGTTGCCATTATGAAAGAAGGAAAGCTGCAATGTGTGGATACGGTAGCCCATATGACAAAGACCAGTGCGAAACGGATTCGGATGGTGCGGGATGGGAAGGAAGAGTCCTTTTTGTTCAAAGGAGATCTAAATGAATTGACGCAGGAACTGGCAAAACAAAATCTGACAGATTTGCAGATTGAAGATCCATCATTAGATGAAATCTTCCTGCATTTCTACCAATAGACCGTTGTTATGTTTGTCTCGTACTGACCAATCAGTCAACATAAAAATTAGAAAACGTCATTTTACAAAAAATGATGCGAAAAATTTTTGATGTGTCGATTGTTTTTACATGATTCAAACAGTGCTGCAATTGTCTATGTGTGGATTGACTATGGAGGGAAAATGATATGGGTGTGATTTATCGGCATGAAGTAAAATCCAATTGGAAAAGTTTATTGATCTGGGCAGTTTGTGTGGGCAGTATGGGACTTGCCTGCATCTTGCTGTTTTCCAGTGTACAGGAAAGCATGGCCGGTATGGCAGAGAGTTTTGCTTCTATGGGGGCGTTTTCCGATGCCTTTGGTATGCGCCAGCTGAGCATCGTCACGCTGACCGGATTTTATGCGACGGAAGTAGGAACCATTCATGGATTAGGGGGTGGGATGTTTGCTGCGATCCTGGGAGTGGGGATGCTGTCGAAAGAAGAAGATGGACATACCAGTGAATTTTTGTTTTCATTGCCCATTGCAAGAAGCAAAGTGATCTGGGCAAAATGGTGGGCAGTGGTCACATTGATCCTGTTGTTCAATCTGATCTGTATAGGCTTGTATGGCTTAGGATTTTTGGGATTGGGAGAACACATTCCGGTGAAGAAATTTTTATTGTATCATGGGATGCAGGTGTTTATGCAGATAGAAATTGGGGCCATATGTTACGCGTTATCTGCATGGATGAAGAAGAACCAACTGGGTCTGGGACTTGGCATGGTACTGCTCTTGTATGGATACGACTTGATGACCAGAGTCATCCCGGATTTGGCTGATTACAAGGTGATCAGTCCATTCTCCTACGCAAATGCGGCGGATGTGTTCAGTTCAGGAACGGTTGCAGGTACGGCTTTGGCAATAGGAGCAGTGGTGCTGGTGGTCAGTATCTGGTTGGCACATGTGGTGTATGGAAGAAGAGATTTGGCAGCGTGAAAAATAGGATTGGATGAGTGAAAATGGGACATGCTACGAATGGTGGTATGTCCCATTGCTTTAGGGGGGTTTACGGTCCTTTTGGTATTGCCATTGGTATTGCATCATGATCTGGGAACTTTGCGGATGCAAAATTCCTTCATAAAGCAAATGATGGATTCGTCTTCCCCTGATTCATAAAAAGAAAGGAGAAGTGTTTTAAATTCCTCCAATTTCTCAATGGGAATCTGAAAGATACCTAAGTCATGCTGAATTAAAACTTTATTTGCCATCAGCTGTGCCACACGCTTGTTTCCATCTATAAACATTTGTGTTCTGGCAACATAGCAGAAATACTTCAGAGCCTTTAATTCCACATCTTCTATTTGCTCAATTACATCCAGATCAGCAATGACGGTACCTTCATGTGGAAGTTCCGATTCCCAGGAAATACCACCGATCTGAACCGGAATCGTACGGATTTCTCCTGCATTGCGGAAGAGTAGTTCCCCTACAATCTTATTATATTCACGGACCAGGGCAAGGCAGTTTCGGTAATCAATATTGTCTAACAGAAACTGCCAGGCACGTTTCATGTTTACGATGAACAGGACTTCTTCTGTTCGTGTAGTGGTAGGAGCGTTGGCCAGGATTGCCTCTGTTTTTGGGAAAGTAGTCCCTAGTCCTTCTAAATTAGCACTTTTCCAAATACTGTCAACCAGCAATCGTTTGGCCATGTCAATGGCAGTATCGTACATCATCATAAAATTCCTCCTAATTCTAGATATATCATCATATAGTTCATTTGATAACATTAGGACTATAAATTACCTTTTTCTGATTCACTCTCATATTTGTAAAGCATTAAATGAAAGATATTCACAGGGCATGGGGAGTAGCTTCTTGCATCAGGAGAAGCTTCCCAACGTTGTACCGTGCGTATGGGGGTCTCAAAATATTCAGAGAACTCTTTTAATGTCATGCCCATAGCCAGGCGCAACTCTTTCACGGTTTGTGGTTGTTGCATTTAAAAACACCTCCTACAAAAGGATATGAATCTGATATTGCTGTACTGGATCGGCTAAAAATAAAATACCTAATATAAGGTATTTGGGGATGTATATGCTGCTGTTTTATAATATGCCAAAATGACGCAAAAGTCAATCTATTTGAAGAAGTGTTTTTGCCTGCGTCACTGGGAATTTTGTTTTGCAAAACCTTCGCAAAATAGTGTTTTTGGAACGGTTCCTGTTTTTTACAAAATCA
>ONWL01000184.1 GCA_900321525.1 uncultured Eubacteriales bacterium | reverse complement strand
AGAAGAAGGATGCCATATACCAGCCATTGTCCAGATCCATTGCAAAATTTGTCACACCATCTATGTCTTTTTCCAACATGGTATCAAGACTTGTTACTTCATCTTCTGAATAAACACTCTTGTCATAGTACATAAAATAGGAATTGGATGTACTTGGATAACCATAAAGTTCATCCCCCATGCATGCTGCCGCAACCGCAGTCTCAATGTTGTTCTCTTCTAATTCCGCTCTGTCAGATGTGATTCGATATAAAGTACCTGCCCCTACAAGACTTGCCAGCTGATCGGACGCAAATTCAAACACATCTGCCGCTGCCGCCGGATCCTTTAATACCTCATCCTTGGCATCTGCGGAACTGATCACTGCCAGTTCAATGTTCCAGTCTGCTGCTACAGGATAATCCCGCTTAAACTGTTCTACCACATATTTCAGATACTCTTGATCATCTTGAGAGCCCCACAGTTTCAAAGAAGCATCTGTCGCATATAACCCATCCTCATCATTATCAGATGACTTTGAAGCAGTTGTTTCAGATACGTTTCCTACAGAGGGTTTCTCTGTCTTACTTTCGTTTTTACCACAGGCAGTCATACCAAAAGCCATCGTTGTGCACAATAATAAACCCAGTAACTTTCTTTTTTTCATGATTTCTTCCTCCTGAAAAGTTGAGGTAGTGTCAAGTTCACTACCTGTTTTTAGTTCATAAACCTTGATTTCATGGGAGATTCAAATAAAAAGAGCATTGACCTCCCTTTTTTGGTATAATGTCATCGACCAAAACTCCATTAACCAAGGAGAGCAATGCTCATGAACATTATACTATATCTTCTTCAGTTATGCCACCAGCTTTATCAACAAAACTGCTGGCTGGTCAACTTTATCTGCAGATATATCCCGCTTAAGCAGTGGGCCTTCGACGATTCCCATTCCCCCAAGTATCAGAAGTTCAAGGTGGACCAGCTGCCAAAGATCGTCTACCATCACCAGGACTGGGATTGGAAGGATCTCAACAGTTACTATACATGGAAATACGGAAAGCCGGTCAGGCCTGTGCAGCGCCGTTCCGAATGCGACATTCCGGAGGATTGTTCCTGCCCTGCCTGCAAGGCTCCCCGGTCGTACCTGTATCGCAACAACGGTAAAGCCGGCCAGCTGCTGTGCAAAGTCTGCGGAACACGCTTCTCACCAGATGAGAGCCGTTTCTCCAAGGTTCTTTCCCTCAAGTGTCCTTACTGTTCCCATACGCTGACCCGTAAGAAAGACCGGAAGCATTTCATCATCCATAAATGCGTGAATCCCAAGTGCCCTTACTACCTTCACAACCTCAAGAAGGTTGACAAGGCAGATCTGGATGAGGACTACGGTAAGAACAAATATAAGCTGCATTATATCTACCGTGAGTTCACGATAGATTTCTTCAAGATAGACATCACCACCCTTCCGAAGAATGCATCCTCACTGAAATTCAGCAAAAACAGCTCTTATATCATGTCCCTGTGCCTTTCCTACCGGATCAATCTCGGTCTGTCCCTCCGAAAAACCGCACAGGCGATGAAGGACATCCACGGCGTTTCCATATCCCACCAGATGGTTGCCAACTACTGTAAAACTGCTGCTGTCTGCATTAAACCGTTTGTTGACACCTACCCGTACGAGAAAGGGTCTGCCTTCGCCGCCGATGAAACCTATATTAAAGTACGCGGTATCAAAGGCTATATCTGGTTCATCATTAACGCAGCAACGCGTGCTGTGATCGGCTATCAGGTATCAGATAACCGCGGCGTTGGTCCCTGCATTATGGCAATGCGCATGGCCTTCCAGCATTTGAAAGAGCTTCCCAAAGACTTCCGCTTTATCGCTGACGGTTACAGCGCCTATCCGCTCGCTGCTCAGCAGTTCTTCCATGAGTTTGGCGAGAAGTTTAAGTTCGATATCACACAGGTCATCGGTCTGACGAACGATGATGCCGTTTCGAAAGAATTCAGGCCATACAAACAGATGATCGAACGGCTCAACCGTACCTACAAAGCCTCTTACCGACCTACGAACGGATTTGATAACTACGATGGCGCCAACTATGATCTTGCGCTATGGGTTGCCTACTACAACTTCCTGCGACCACATAAGCTGCATAAGTTCCAACCGCCGGTCAGAAATGACATCATCACAAACGGTGAAAACATGCCAGGTAAATGGCAGCTGCTGATCTTTCTTGGCCAGCAGACCATTAAAAAGATGCAGGAAACTCTCGCATAGCAGGGAGCGGAACCGTTGTCAAGGGAACCGTGGAATACCGCAGACCGCGCCTTTTGCGGTCGAGGATATGCCGCGAAAGTCCCTTGACATAAGGTTCACGGATTATCCTGTTTCTCAGGAAAAGGGACTACAGTTCCTTTTCCTGCCTCCGGCGAGGACGGGTCTGGGCAGAGCCCAGGGCTCGGGTCAAGGGACGAGTCCCTTGCAGGTTCTTAGGGCAGCGCCCTAAGCCCTCGGAGAGCCTTCCGGCTGCTTCTTCCTGTACATAATCTTCAACAATGCTTAGGTGCCACTTTGAGTTGGGGTGGGACCATTACTTTTGCGCCTTCAAAACCGTAAATGGGGTGGGCACCGACCGTATAGAAATACAAGCAGATTTTGTTTTTCAAGGTTCTTCGGAACCATTTCTTTTGGCTTCGAGTTTTCATAGATTACTTGACACTACCTGTATGCGGTAATCCCTGCTACCATTTGTCTTGATCCGACTTATAGTATACAGGTAAATTCACGAACCTACAATGTGGAGGTCATTACATATTGTCTGTATGTTCCCCCTTGAAGCACCTGAGAATATACATACAGTGTATCACTGACCGGTCTGAATTCATATCCTGTCAAACGTGTATCCCAGTCGCTGTCTCCACTCCGCACTGTACCAATAAGAGAAATCACTGTGGTAAATGGTGCACGGCTTATATTTCCATTATTGTGGACGGATTCAAAATGTGGTGTTCTGATGTCATCCCATACTTGCTGATTGATTTCATCTACAAATACCGTCATGGAATCCGTTTCTGCCGGAAGGGTCACATCAATATTGGCTCCTCCATTGCCCAGGGAGTAATCCCAGCTGTCATCAAATGCCACTTTATACCCTTCTGCCAGTGACAGTTCTGTTTCAAGGGGCTGGAAATAAAAAGTTCTACTATACAGACCGCCACCCAGATAAGACAACTCTGCGTTTCCATCTTCCGGATTCCATGTGCCAAGATTATACTGGCTGCCTGATTCGTCTACAAACTGGATTCCCGCAAAATTTCCCACCAGTGCTGCGGTATGTACCAGTGAGTCTGTGACAGAATTGTACAATGCTCCATCCTTTAACCGAAAGAATACCATTGTATCTTCTTCCAGTATCAACGAAGTTTCCGTTCCATTTGCTGTCCCGTTGATAAGCAGAATTCCATTGTAACTGCCTGCCGGAAGTGTCACACTTCCTTCATATATTCCTTTGTCGTACAACACCAGTTCCACAACCTGACTGTCTACCGATACCTGCACCCGGTCAGAAACGGTAGCTGTGGCAGTCGCTCCCGAAACCTGCTCATTTTCTGCCGCATTTACAACTGGCTGTAATTCCGGCAGAATTTGTGGCAGTGTCACTGTCATAGTCAATGACAAAAACCAACTCAAGATTCGTTTACCCGTACTCTTTTTTTTCAAATCGCTCATCCTTTTAACCGTCCTTTCCATAAAATTAGATGTTTTCATTCTAGCACGTGTACTGGGCAAGACGATATTAAAAATCATAGCTTCACTGGTAAAAATTATACTCAAACATTTCACGTTCTTTACAGGACAATTGTTTTTATGCAACAGGAAATCCCTATTAGGTAACAGAAAATTCTGCGTTCGCAGAATTCTTTTCTTGTATTATGAAAACAAAAAAGTCTGACTTCCTGTCACAAACAAGAATTCAGACTTTTTATTTTATCGCAAAATATCAATATTTTTAGTTTTTCCATCTCCGGAAACGAATCAGGCCATGCAATACCAGCTTAATCCTCTAACAGCATCTGGTAGAATCCTGCATAATCGGTGTCGCCGTTCTTGGTAGCAGCAATGGCTGTACGAGGATGCTGATCTAACAAACCGGTCAGCAGATATGGAATGTCATATCCCCATTGTACGCCGGATGCCTTTAATGGCAGCATGTACTCTCTGATGAAATGCAGCACCGGATTCAGATCATAACGAGGATTCTTCAAGAAGCCAAGCAACGCCTCTAAGGTACAGTTGCCTGCCCCGCGTCCCATGCCACATACAGTACCATCTAAGAAGCTAACGCCGATGGACAACGCTTCAATGGTATTGGCAAAGGCGCACTGCTGGTTGTTATGGGCATGAATTCCCAGTGTCTTGCCGCCAAACTGGTCCAGTGTATTCATATACAGTTCTGCCACCCGGCGAATCTCTTCCGGATAAAGAGAACCATAGCTGTCTACCACATAAATGGTCTGTACCGGTGATTTCGCCAGCTCGCCCAGTGCAATCTTAATGTCACTTTCCTGGCATTTAGAAATGGCCATAATGTTGCAGGTAGTCTCATATCCCTTGGCATGGGCATCTTCGATCATGGCAACTGCTTCCGGAATGGTATCAATGTAAGTGGCCACACGAATCATGTCAATGGGACTTTCTGCCTTTGGCACAATGTCTGTCTTATAATCGCAGCGTCCTACATCTGCCATCACTGCAATCTTCGGACCATTGGCATTGTCTCCTACAATGGCACGGATGTCCTCGTCCTTGCAGAACTTCCACTTTCCAAACTTCTCCGGCGCAAACAAACGGGCAGATGCCTTATATCCCATCTCCATATAATCTACCCCTGCGGCACAGTTCATCTGATACAATGCCTTTACAAACTCATCTGTAAAAAAGAAATCATTGCACAAACCACCATCCCGAAGAGTGGCATCCAATACACGTACATCTTCCCGAACCGATAATAAATTTCCTTTAAGTTCCATCATTCATTCCATCCTTATTTTGATTTGATCACGTTCCAGAATCCATCATCCTGTCTCAGTCCATCACAATCTGTCTCCTGCACACATTCTGTCTGCGTCCTCATCTGAATCTTCTGTTCCGTTTTTTTACCTTAACGCTGTAAAGCTTTACTGTCATAAAGATTATACCACACTTCCTCTCGTCTGCCAATGATTTTCTTCTTTTTTCTGCATCTTTTACGGAATCTATGTTTTTTCGTAAAGCCTGTATCTTTTACAGAATTTATTTTTATATGAAAATTCTCCTCTTTTATAATAGTCCACCCTGTGCTATCCTTGCTCTGTTTCCTGCTTTGCCCGATACTTCCGTCCTACCTGTAAAGAGGAACCATACATACTGCCCCGCACCACTGCATCCATGCCAAACCGGCTGCGAAGGGCATCCATGGTCTGGTCTACTTTGCGCTGCTTTTCCTTCTGTTGATCCACAAATAAGCTGGTCTGCTCAAATCCATCCCTGGAAATGTGGGTCAGGCTCACTCCCAGCAGCCGCAGCGGCATCTGTCTATCCCATAACTCCCCAAACAATATGATCACTGCCTGGTAGATTTCCTCTGTCACATCTGTCTCTTCGGACAGTGTCCGCTGTCTGGAATGCTTTTTCATATCATTGCTGCGGATGGTCACGGAAACACATCCGGTTCTGGCACCCTCTCCCCGCAGATGGGCAGTCACATGATCTGTCAGACTGCGCAGGATCCACGCTGCCTCCTCCATGGTCACCACATCCTGATCCAGCGTGGTGGAAATGCTGTATCCCTTTGCTTCCTCCGGTTCTGGCAGAACCGGTGCATCATCCCGTCCGTTGGCGGCATCAATCAGATACTGTGCCAGTTTATTGCCCACCAGCTGCTGCAGGGAATGGTGCTCCTGATGGGCCAGCTGACCGATTGTGTGGATACCTGCCTGATTGCATTTCATGGCAGTGGCTTTCCCTACTCCCAACAGACGGTTGGCCGGCAGAGGCCAGAATTTTTCCGGCAGTTCTTCCAGAAATAACGTGTGCACCTTATCGGGCTTTTCAAAATCCCCTGCCATCTTTGCCAGCAGTTTATTGGGACCGATGCCCACATTGACTGTAAAGCCCAGTTCTTCCCGGATTTTGTCTTTTAACATACAAGCTGCCTGCACCGGATCCGGGTACAGCTTTCCCATGGTACTCATATCCAGAAAGCACTCATCAATGGAAAATTCCTCCACTACCGGCGCAAATTCCCTGCATATATCTTTAAAAGCTTTGGAGTTTTTCTGGTACAGTTGAAAATCAGCCGGGAACACCTGCAGATCAGGACATTTTCGGAGAGCCATGGCCATAGGTTCTCCAGTCTGGATGGCATACTGCTTGGCCGGAATGGATTTTGCCAGCACCACACTGGTGCGCTTGCCGG
>ONWL01000183.1 GCA_900321525.1 uncultured Eubacteriales bacterium | reverse complement strand
CATTGGTTCTGATGGTGCGAAAGTAGTCTCCGTCATACCGGTCATCAGTCCCAACTCATATACTTCTTTGACAGTGCTGTAATACCAGGAAGTCTTTTTCACATCTGTAAAGGAAAACTTTTTGACTTCTTCTTCTGTTTCCTGTACCGGCTTACTGCCTGTATATACACTGGCAGTGACGCTATTCCAATTTCCATCACAAACATAATAGTCTTTGCCATTTTCAATGGTAATGGTCTTTTCATTATAACACAATCCGCTTGGTAGCATTCTTGCAATCTTTACAGATGTGGTAGCAGTTGGAATGGATGCTAAGTATAACTTCACGCCATCCCCATTAGTATAGGTGGTCATTTTGGTATAAGTCTTTCCACCATCCACACTAATAGCTGCAGTTGCTGAATCATTTTCAAACCAAGAGCAGTTGTTTGTATTCAGATAAATCACATTACCCTGTGATGCAGTGGTTTCTATTTCTTTCTCAGATTCTGTTTCTTTTTTTGTTTCTGTTTCGCTTTCCTTTTCCGTCTCGGTTTTTGTCTCTGGCTCAGTTGGCTTGACTACTGTTCCATACTTGCTCCATGTATTGGAACTGAAATCATACAAATATCCAAGCTGTCCCATTACCAAATCTGCTGTCTGAGAAGCACCATTGCTGCTGAAAATAATCTTCGTATATGTTTTTGAAGTATCCACTTTCACTGCATAAATATGATGCTCTGGATCGCATTCATACATTGCTTCTCCCGGCCATCCTGCATTGGTGACAGCTGGTGTAACCGTGTCATTCCACATATATGCATTAACAGAATTCCATCCAGATGTATTTTTAAAGAAAATACAGTTGGTTAAATCATATTCATCTTTGTAATAAGTATAGCTTTTAGTCAAATAGCCACGACTATTTGACGCGGTGACCGTCAACGTCACACTGTCTCCCTTTTTCAGATTCTTGCCTACGATAATGGTGGCACTGTTTTGAAAACTGCCTTTCTCTCCAGTGGATACCGTATAAGAGGCCGTATCTGCATACGCTGCATCGATGGTAACAGACATACCATCAGAATAAAATACTGTACCATCTCCCTTATTGGCACTAATCTGTACCGGATAATTGGTAGATGGATTGGGCATTACATTCTGATAAATGACTGCAATGCCATATTCACTGTTGATGATACCGCTTAAAATACCACCGGATACGGTAAAGGTATTACCGGAAACCTCATCCTGATATGTACCATTTGCCAATCCATGAGCAGACAGGCTGACAGAACCGGAACCACTGAAATTTGCCAGTACGATTCCATTACCTCTTCTACAATAGGCAATGTTACCGTCTGTACCCATTTCATCTGATGCATCCTTCATTCTGTTGTTGAAATGGTTGATGGCAGCTACTTCTTTGGATGCCCATATATAAGTAGGACATTCTCCCATCTGTGCCTGATTTAAAGTTGCCTCTAAATTGCTTTTCATTCTGCCATCAGTGTCATCTTCCAGAATTTCATAGGAATAATACGGACGGACAAAAAACAGAGCTGCCGCATTGTCTTTGTTGGCAACCATCGCCCAGGTACGGACAATAGATTTGTCAGATGCATATCGAGAGGACTCATTCATAAACGTATCATGAGATTCTGCCCACAATACAGAGACTTCCGGTGCATAGTCCATGCCCAATGTGCCTAAATTGTAATTTCTAAAGGATTCTAACAGATGATTTCCTGCAGAATTATCTGTAACAGACATATATTTTGTATAAGAATCAATGCTGAAATTATCCCCAACGGTATTTAAGATTTCTCCATATACATATAAATCTTTGCCACTGTTGGTTGCTTTGTAATGAGACTTGGCCTCATTTAAAACTGTGGGCCAGAAATCACTGGCAAATGCCGGGTCATCATCCGGTGTCTCAATGTGCTTCGCTGCATCAAAGCGAAATCCGTCTACACCACAATCAATCAGCTCGTCCAGAAAATCGGCAATATATGCCTGTACACGCTTGTCTGCTGTATTCAAATCAGGCATTCCCATGGTACCCTGTGTGAAATGCATGCGCCCATCGCTCATCCATACCTGTGCATCATTGATGTGCCAGTAAGATTCATCTGTCAGCATTTCCGGATTCCAATAGGTACCTACCTGAGGAGACACATCTGACAGAGAATTCTTCCATCCGGTAATATTGCCCATGTGATTTGCCACAATATCCACAATGACTTTGATGCCATACTCTTCTGCCTTGGCACACATAGACTGTAACTCTGCCTTGGTACCCAGCCAAGTTTGTCCATTGTCACAGACAGAAAACGCAACCGGCTGGTACAGTTTCCACCAGTTACCGGAACCGCCCACGCCTGGTGTTCCCACATCTGTGCCTACTACCCCCTCATAGGTATAATCTTTCGGCTGAGATGCAGGAGAAGTCTGTACCGCAGAATACCCGCACTCTGCAATCAACTCCATATTGTCTTCGATGGTCTTGTATGACCAGTTCCAGCAGTGCAAAATGGCACCGTCCTGCACATCATCCACCAGTTCATAAGAGGATTGCTTAGAAGCTGCTGCTGCCTCCTGTGTACCTGCATGTGTAAACGGGATCGAAGTCACCGTCAGAATCACTGCGGAAACAATGGCACCTGTACGCCCAAACAGCTTTCTTGTTACAATTTGTTTCATACTGAAAACCTCCGTCTTGAGTTTGCCTGTAACTCAGGATTTTTCTACGCAAAACCCTCGCGGAAAAAACGCCCCTGAATTGTTACGCTTATTTTGACTCTATTATTTCTGATTTTGCAAATTTCGTCAACAAAGGCAGATGGCACCTTTTTCAGATGTTTTGAAACTTTTTACAGATATTTGGAAACAGGAATTTACTCTTCTTCTTCCCCATACAATTCCTCGTTATCCACCAGACCCTCTGTTGCCAGATCTGCATATAAAATTCCATCTAAATGATCGCATTCATGACAGATGGCTCTGGCAAGGAGATCTTTTCCTTCCAGTTCATACCATTCTCCGGTCTGATTCATGGCTCTCACTTTTACATACTGTGGTCTGGTCACTTTTCCACTTTTTCCGGGAATGCTTAAGCATCCTTCATATCCAGTCTGTTCACCAGAACGCTCCAGGATTTCCGGATTGATCAATACATATGGATCATCTCCGCAGTCTATGACCACGATACGCTTTAACACGCCTACCTGGGGAGCTGCCAAGCCCACACCATTTGCATGATACATGGTGTCAAACATATCTTTGATGAGAATCTTGGTGCGCAGATTCACTTCTGGTACCACCTTACAGGTCTTTCTCAAACATTCTTCCCCCATCTCACGAATCTTTCTAATTGCCATTGTATTTTCTTCCTCTCTTATTCACACAAATCAAAAATCAACTGTACTTTTTCGCCGTATAATTCCTGATGCAGTCGTTCAATCCGCTGCTTCACTTCTAATAATATCTCATTTTCCGGAGATTTGACATATAAAAGTTTTCGATAAATATCCTTCATTCTGGACACCGGTGCAGCAGTCGGTCCAATCTGCTGCAACATCGGATACCCTTCTGCGATCAAACTGGCATCTGCCTGTATGGCAGCCTCTGCCAATGTCTCCTCTGCAGATGTAACCAAAATCGCCATCATCCCCATCACAGGCGGATACTGCATCAACTGCCGGAACTTCATCTCTTCTCCATAGAATGCTCCGTAATCCTGTCTTGCAGCCGCCTGGATGCTGTAATGATCCGGACTGTAGGTCTGAATCACCACATCACCAGCTTTGCTGCCCCTGCCTGCCCGGCCTGCTGCCTGTGTCAACAGCTGAAA
>ONWL01000068.1 GCA_900321525.1 uncultured Eubacteriales bacterium | reverse complement strand
GCCACATCAGTTCTTCCTCTGCCCAAAAGCAATACAATCAGTATAAAGAGAAAAACTGCTCCTGCCACAACCAGAATGGGAATTTGATATGTTACGATCCAATTTTTTCCATTCCTATGTATCCAATGCAAAAGTTTTGACGCTATAGTTTGACGCCTCCACTTCTTCCAGTTTTGTTTTTTCATATATTTCTTTTGTCCGTTTTCTGCCCAAAACAGAACATTCCCTCTTTTTTCGCATATTTCTCCTATGCAGTTCTCACACTGCTATAAGTTATACTATCAAAGTATCCCCCAAAAAGCAACTCAATTCCCTTTGATTTTTTTCTCACTTTTTTCTATTCAACTCTTGCCATTCCCAGAAAAGTATTGTATAATAACCGTGTTATGCACCTGTAGCTCAGTGGAGAGAGCACCGGAATCCGGATCCGGGAGCGGGGGTTCGATTCCCTTCAGGTGTATTTAGGAATGAAGACAGGTTTTCCCCTGTCTTTTTTGTTTGCAAAAGAAAAGAGTTTTTATAATCAGCTTATTTTATTTACTTTTAGCTAATATTGTGATACAATCTATTTATCCGTTTTCCTTTCCTTCTTTGTGCTGCCACAGCCACAAAGGAGGCGTTTCATGCAATTTCAAACATTTTGTCACATGATTCTGGAAGAGGCCAGAGCTCGGATACCAGATAAAGTGCCTGCCATTCGTAAGGTATTAAAAAACAATGATGTGGAGCAGATTGCCCTTTATATGAAGCATCCAGATACACTTTGTACACCTATGGTTTATCTGGAATCTTATTATGAGGGATATTTAAAAGGATTGCCATTGACGCAACTGTATGACGAGATTCTTCGCTACTTTGAGATTCCTTATCCTGCCCCCTCCTTTTATCGGTTCCTACACGAATTGACTGACCCCAAGCCCTATTTGCGTATTCGACTAATTCATCACAGTCAAAACAGGCGGCAGTTATCCGAGGTCCCTTATGAACAATATCTGGATTTGGCTGCGGTATGTGAACTTTCAATTGAAACAGGTGATCTGGATGGCACCGCATTGATTCATACACATCATCTGCAGGAATGGGGAATAACCAAGGAGACTTTATTTGCCGCTGCATGGAAAAATTCCATTGCATTCCATCCTCCCATATTGCGTCCCATAGAAGAACCCTTGTTCTTTTATGAAGAAACCAATCTGGCTTCTTTGATCACTGGAAAACAGACTGACATTGCTTCCTCTGATGCAATTCCACGAGATACTGCTTCTCTTCAGGAAATCTGCCGTCGTTGGTTGTCTATGATGCACAATGCCAGTTGTCCACTGTTTTCTCTGAGCAATGCCCACTGCTTTCATGGAGCAGTCTGTATGCTCTATCCAGGGGTGCTGTCACAAATTGCAGATGGGTTTGGGGCAGACTTGTATCTGATCCCCTCTTCCATTCATGAGGTTCTGTTGACACCCATTTTGGAGCAGGATCACAGGCAGGTTCTGACAACCATTCTACAGGAAGTGAATGCAGAATCAGTTCCGCAAACAGAAATTCTGGGAATACATCTGTACCGGTATGACCATACCGGTCATCGGCTTCTGGCGCTATCAGATGGGAGTTCCGACGAAATATTAGATAGTCTATCCCTTTGACGATTCCAGATAAATCATCTGACAAAGCAATTCAGGGTGTTTCTTTTCTCTCTCAGATGGAATGAAAAAAGAAACACCCTGAATTTATGCACATATAGCAAAAGACATCATCCAATTTGAAATTGACTCATTTTAACTGATATGTAATGACCTCTTGTCAAGTACAAATTAACAGAAATCACCACAAATTTTATTTAATTGTCTGAAGGCACCCGGAAAGAACCTCGGAGTATCTGTTCCCGGCATTGGCCACTCTGATATACGTGGATTGGTTACCGACAGGTCAATGGTCTGCCGTGAACTCTGTCGTCTAAAAGCGTGAATTGCAACTTCAGAACATTTTTGTAATCAGCTTCTGTTCTCTGGAAGTGGGAACCTTTCTCTGCGTCGATTGTGTACGCACAAAATGTAAAACTTTCTTTCTGTACTTCCATTCCTACGAAAACTGTGTTATAATTCATTTGATGACCTCCCTTTGTATGCGGTAATCCCTGCTACCATTTGTCTTGATTCGACTTATAGTATACAGGTAAATCCACGAACCTACAATGTGGAGGTCATTACATATTGTCTAATCTAAATTCAATTTATTTTTCAAAATATAAATTGTAATACCCACACAGAATACTCCCAGAAAAATCTGTTCTACCACTTGATACGCCAAATAGACATTGACAGAATTCACATAAAACAATACAAAAGAAGCCACACTGTTCAAAATACTAACTGCAATTCGAATGCCAATATACGCAATGACACTTCCCAAAATCTTATGTTTGGTATACAACTGCCCCAGTGCCATACTGGCATATAAGGAACTGTACAAAAACAATACCTCAACTACCAGCATGCTGATCACCAAAATGCGGGTAAGCCCATTCACTTTGTTTCCAAAAAACTCTGCCAATGCCTGTGGTACAAAGAAAAAGATTCCCCTGAACATTTCTTTTATATCACTCCAACTGTCTATGATATAGTTTCCAAACATTCCAAACAACGCTGCACACAGTACCACTACAGACAAAATCGTCCAAATGATGCCGTTAATTTGCTGACTGACCACCAGTGTACTGGTCTTTACCGGCAGGGTAAAGGTAAGGTAGCCTTGATCTGTCAGAAAATGACGGTAAAAGTAAATGACCATAAACACCATCGGCAGGATTACCAGTGCAAAAATAGTCACTCCATACAGTACCATCGTCAATCCAATAGACAATGACACCAACGTATTATCATTATGTTGAAACAAAATCATTGTCAACTTTGCCAGTCCTGTCAATGCCGCTGCAACCAAATACATGGGCAAAAACATTTTTGCACAGGCTTTCATATCCAATCCCAATACTTTTCCTAGCATCTGAACACCTCCCTGAACACTTCATCCACTGATTTTCCTTTTTCTGAACGAATATTTTGAACCGTATTGGCAAGCAGAATCCTGCCATACTGCAAAAATATGGCATCGTCTAATACTGGTTCAATGTCTGCAATCAAATGAGTGGAAATCAGCACCGTTGCCCCCGGATGCCGGTGATCCATAATGGTGCGCAATATAAAATCTCTTGCAGCCGGATCCACTCCTGCAATGGGCTCATCCAGAATATAAATCTTGGCCTGCCTGCTCATAACCAGCGCAAGCTGCATTTTCTCCTTGGTGCCCTTTGACATACTCTTCAATTTCATCTTACTACTAATTTGCAGGCTGTCTAACATTTCCTCTGCCTTGTCCCGATCGAAATCTTCATAAAACTGTTCAAACTGTTTCAACACGTTTTTGACCCGATCTCCATTATTCAGATAATTACGATCCGGCAAATAAGAAACCATAGCTTTTGTTTCCAGTCCCACCGGTTCTCCACCAATAAAAATCTCACCGCTGGTTGGTTGCAACAACCCATTCATCAGTTTGATCAATGTGGTCTTACCACTTCCGTTTGGACCCAACAGACCGATGATTCTGCCCTGAGGCAAATTGATGCTGATGTTATCCAGCGCAACCACCGAACCATACTTTTTTGTCAGATTCTGAATGTTCACTAAAGTCTCCATAAAGCTCCTTTCTTTTCGCATGCTCGTATACATTATGTCCCAGACAGATGCAATCATCTGTGCCGAAAGAAGATTTGTATAAGCACAGACAGCATCTACATATTCACAATTTAAACACTAGAACAATAACTGGTGGATGATTTTTCCGGTTATAAAAATCATTACGGATCACCAGATATTCTTTTCCCGACAACTCTGCCGCCCACTTGGTGAGTCTGTCATATTCCTCCATCCCGGTGTCACCGCCACTGTATACACACAGGCTCATGACACCGCCTTTTTTCAGCAATGTCAGTCCCTGCTCCACTGCCAGCAGACTGCTCTCTGGCTTTGTGGCTATGGCATGATCCCCTCCCGGCAGATAACCAAAATTAAACAGAATGGCATCCACCAGTTCTGTTACATACTGGGCCATATGAGTGTGGCTGTCCAAAACCAGTTCCACCCGTTCCTTACATCCTGCTGCTTCCAATCTCTCCCTGGTCTGCTCAATTGCAGTCTGCTGGATATCAAAGCTGATCACATGTCCTGTCTCTCCCACCTGCTGTGCCAGAAACAAACTGTCCCGTCCAGTTCCGGCTGTGGCGTCTATACAAATTCCCCCTTGGGGAATCAAGCCGGTCAACAGACGGTGGTTCCACTCTGTCACTTGAAATCCTGCCATCTCTTCCTCCACTTCCAAGTCCATTTCTGTGCAAACGGTCTTTCTCTCTGATCACCTCTGAATTTCTGCAATGGCCTGATATAACCGCTCCATTTCCTCTGGTGTCCCAATGGTAATCCGCAGATAGTCACAAGTTCTCGGCTGGTTGAAATAACGAACATAAATATTGCGTGCTCTCAACTGCTCAAACAGTTCCTTTGCATCAATCCGAGAAGGTGCCGCAAACAGGAAATTGGTCTGGGAATCCGGAAAGGTAAAGCCCAGTTCTGCCAGACGCATCTTGGCTTCCTCTCTGGTTTGACGAATCTTTTCAACCGTCTCCTGAAAATATGCTTCATCCTCTACTGCTGCTGCTCCCATATACAAAGAAGCGGCATTCATCGTATAAGAATTATAAGAATATTTCACATCCTGCATGGCCTTGATCAGCTTGGAAGAACCGATGGCAAAGCCAATGCGCATGCCTGCCATGGAACGGGACTTGGAAAACGTCTGTACCACCAACAGATTTTCATACTTGCCTAACAGCTGTAAGGCAGAAGTTTCCTCCGCAAAATCAATGTATGCCTCATCAATGATGACGATCACATCCTGATTGTGCTGTAAAATATCCTCAAGCACTTCTTTCTTTTCCTGAATGCCGGTAGGGGCATTTGGATTCGGAAAAATAACGCCTCCATTGGGTGCGTCATAATCCCGGGGATTGATGTGAAATGCATCATCCAGTGCCAGTTTCCTGTATGGAATCCGGAACAAATCGGCCCATACATCATAAAAAGAATAGGTAATATCCGGAAATACAATGGGCTCTGTTCCATTAAAAAAAGTCATAAAAGCCGTCGCCAGCACATCATCAGACCCCACTCCTACAAACACCTGATCTGCACCTACCTGATACCGCTTTGCCAATGCCTCCACCAGTGTACTACAGGTAGGGTCAGGATATAACCGCAATGTATCTGCTGGAAAAGAGGCAGCAAGTTCTGCCACCCTTGGTGCTGGTGGATATGGATTTTCATTTGTATTCAACTTCACCATATCCGGCTGATTTGGCTGCTCCCCCGGAACATAAGGTGCCACCTGTCTAATATTTTTCTCCCACAAACTCATAATTCCTCCTCACTTATCTCTGCAATTTCAAAACACTGACTTTAGAATCATAGATTGATTCTTATCATCAAATCGTTTTATTTCTAGAACCAACATGCCCTTCCAACTATTCTGTCAGGTATGCTTTTTCCATCTCATATACAAAAATGCCAGTAACAGAAATATTCCCACTCCTGTCAGAACGCCTGCAGAATCTACCATCAAATCAAATAGCTTAGGACTGCGTCCGTCAGTAAACATCTGATGCAGTTCGTCACTGCATGCATACAACGTTCCACATAACCATGCAATGGGAACTCGTCTGAAAATCCCTATGGAAAAAGAACCCAGGAAACCACTGACCAGAAATCCCAAAATGGCATACTCTGTAAAATGTGCCCCTTTGCGTACCACAAAGGTCAGTTGCCCCCGTAATTGTTCCTGTCCCGTCACCGTCATCTGGTCAAAATTTCTCCACAACAAATGGAGCAGTCTGTCCGTGATACCACCGCTAACAGCAGAAGAGTCCTCTCCATTCTGTGCAGAAAAATAAAAAATGATTCCCATCCATCCAAGCACCGCAGCCCCCCAGAGGACTCGATGCAGTATTTGTCTTTGTGTCTGCTTCATATTGATCACAATCCTCTCCGGTTCTTCACAGATTTTCGAAGAATCAGTTCACCTCTCAATTTCAGCTGCATTTGCTCTGGTTGTTTTCCTTCAATCAACTGTAACAGCATCTGCACTCCCTGACGCGCCTGTTGCTCTATGGGCATCCGAATCGTTGTGATGGCTGGATCAAAATATTTGGCAAGATCAATGTCATCCACACCTGTTACGCTGACCTGCTCCGGTACACAAAAATTTAATGTCTTCAAGGCACGTACACATCCCATTGCACTGGAATCATTGCCAGCCACAAACGCATCCGGCATTTCTTTTCCCGCTTCACTCCAGTTCATCACCTGCTGGTAAGAGGCTTCCTCTATAAACTGACCATTTAAAACGGTATGCTCTCCTGCAGGAAGTCCTGCCTCTTTCATTGCAGCCAAATATCCTTGTTCCCGATCCCGGCTGTCTTGTACATCGTCCGGCCCTTTCAAAAATACAATGCTTTCATGTCCGGTTTCAATCAGATATTTTGTCATATCATATGTAGAATAAAACGAATCAAAAGTAATGCTTCCAACCGTAGTTCCTTTAAATTCACGATCTAACAAGATGCCTTTGATCCCCCGTTCTTCCATATATGCCACTTCTTGTGCATCAAAACGATTTTCTCCTTCATAAACAAATACACCATCCAGTCCACCGCCAAATATATAATTTCGGATAATCTGTGACTTTTGGGAGTAAATTAGCATCAAGCCATATCCATGCTCTTCGCATTCTTCCTGCATCACTTCAATCAGCTTGGAAAAATAAGGGCCTGTCAAGCTGGAGGAAATAAAACCAATCATCTTGCTCTTTCCTGCCTTTAACATACGTCCACTCATATTTGGTACATAATTCAACTCTTTTGCCATGCGCAGCACACGTTCTTTGGTTTCTGCATTGATCACATCTGCATCATTTAATGCATTAGACACTGTAGCAGTAGAAACACCGGCTGCTTTTGCCACATCTCTGATTGTTACCTTTGCCATTATTGTTCCTCTCTATTTGGAAACAACCGGCAGGAATTGTTCCTTTCATCCTGCCGGCTGTTTCTCTTATTTATTTCCGTAGCCATCCAATCTCTTTTGACAATCTCACCCAACTCCGCACTCTTTGCATCCGCATCTTCCAGAGAAGTACCTTTCACACCGTAGTACAACTTGATCTTTGGTTCTGTACCGGAAGGACGCACGCAAAGCCACGCATCATCTGACAGATCATAATACAAAACATTGGATGTTGGCAAACCGGTAGTGGTCACTTCCCCTGTTTCCAGATTTACAATACGATCCAGTTTATAATCTCTTGCGGATAATACTTTATATGGACCAAATGCCTTCGGTGTGGCATTTCTCAGTGTATTCATGATCTCCTGCATCTTTTCCAGACCGGAAAGTCCCTTGAAGGACAGAGATACAATACCATCCTTGTAATAGCCATATTTTTCATACATGGCAATCATAGCATCCCACAGCGTCATGTTCTTGGACTTGTAGTAGGCAGCCACCTCAGCCAGTGCCATGGTTGCCACGATGGCGTCTTTATCTCTTGCATGGGTACCAATCAGACAACCGTAGCTTTCCTCAAATCCAAACAAATATGTACCTTTTCCGGTGGTCTCAAACTTCAGAATCTGCTGTCCAATAAACTTAAAGCCGGTCAATACCTCAATCAGTTCAATTCCGTAATATTTTGCAATGGCATCTGCAAGATTGGTGGTCACAATGGTCTTAATCAAAGCGCTATCCTCTGGCAATCCCTGCTGTTCCTGGATTTGACTGATCTCATAATCTGCCAACAGACAGCCTGACATATTACCAGTCAACGTCTTGTATTCGCCACTTTTACTGTCCTTTACATACACACCAAGACGGTCGGCATCGGGGTCAGTTGCCAGAACCAGATCGGCATCCACTTCCTTTGCCAGCTTCAGCCCCAATGCAAATGCCTCTGCTGCTTCCGGATTTGGATAGTTGACAGTAGGGAAGTTGCCATCCGGCTGTTCCTGTTCCCGTACTACATATACATTTTCAAAGCCTAATTCTTTTAAGATCCGTCTTACCGGAATATTTCCGGTACCATGCAGTGGGGTATAAACAATCTTAATGTCTTTCTGCATGGCATCGATGACAGCCTGATTCTTCACCTGCTTCTTCAATTCTGCCATATAAGCATCATCAACTTCTGCACCGATGGCATGATACAGACCTGCTGCCACTGCTTCTGCCTTTGGCATGGTCTTCACGGTGGTCAGATCTGTGATGGCCTTTACTTCTGCCATAATGCCAGTGTCATGAGGCGGTGTGATCTGTGCACCGTCCTCCCAGTAAACCTTATAACCATTGTATTCCGGCGGATTGTGTGATGCAGTGATGTTGATACCGGAAATACAACCCAGTTTACGTACTGCAAAGGACAACTCTGGTGTAGGACGCAGTGACTCAAATACATAAGCCGGAATGCCATTTGCATTCAGACAAAGTGCTGCCTCATCTGCAAACTCCGGAGACATACGACGGGAATCATATGCAATGGCAACTCCCTTCTTGTCATTTCCTGTCTTTAAAATATAATTGGCAAGTCCCTGTGTTGCTTTTCTGACAGTATAAATATTCATACGGTTCAGACCTGCACCAATAATTCCACGCAGACCTGCT
>ONWL01000243.1:4514-5411 GCA_900321525.1 uncultured Eubacteriales bacterium | reverse complement strand
CCATATTTTTTCATTTTTTATAAGAGATAGATCGTCATTGACAAGAAAATAATATGTAACGAAAACGCATCGATTGAATAGAAAGTTGTGCAATTGCCCTTGACATTGCCCTTAGGGCAGGGTGTTTCATATCATTATAGAAAGCTGTAGCTTCTACAATGGATTGGAAAGTGAGGCGCTGATATGAGCGAACAGAAAGAATATTATACCAGTGGAACGCTGGCGAAACTGTCAGGTGTATCCTATAAGACGATTCGTCACTATGTGGAAAAGGGATTGCTTTGGCCGGAACAGGTGACAGAGAGCGGATATAAATTATTTGGCAAAAAAAGCGTGCAGGATTTGCAGAAGATTCTGTTGTTAAAATATTTGGATTTCGACCTGTTCGAGATTAAAAAAATGATGTATGATGGAGGCGAACGCATTTCCTTTGAAAAGCAGGAACAATTGGTGCGGGAAAAGATAGTACATTTGAATGAAGTGCTGCATGCCATTACGGAGATCAATCAATTGTCGGAAGCAGATCAGTGGGATCAAATACTTGCCATCATGCAGATTACTTCTCAAAAAGAAGAAATTCAAAGGCAGTATCTGAAAAGCGACAATTTAGAATCCCGTATCAAAATCCATGCCTATAGTACCGCAAAGGAAAGCTGGTACGAATGGTTGTTTCAAAAAATTCAGTTGTCAGAAGGAATGCAGGTACTGGATGTGGGATGTGGAAATGGGGCACTTTGGGCAGCCATGCAGGAGCAGATTCCAGAAGGGGTAACGATTGTGCTGTTGGATAAGTCCGCAGGTATGCTGGAAGCAGCAAGAGCGAATCTTGCCCCTTTTGAAGAATCCTTTGCCAGACGAAAGATTCAATTCACCTATCAGGAGATGAACGCCAATGCA
>ONWL01000243.1:0-4506 GCA_900321525.1 uncultured Eubacteriales bacterium | reverse complement strand
CATTGGAAGGAAACTATGACAGGGTGATGGCAAATCATATGCTGTACCATATTTCGGATTCGGAACGACCGGTTTTGTTGGAGCGGATGGGCAATATGCTGGCAGAGGATGGCAGATTTCTTGCATCTACGGTAGGAGAAGGGCATATGAGGGAAATTTTTGACCTGATCGGTGCATTTGACAGTCAGGCAAGCGCCCCGGTCTGGATGTCGTCGGGATTCTCTCTTGAAAATGGCAGAGAACAGTTGCTCCCCTTTTTTGCAAATGTACATGTGTATCAGCAGGAGAATAACCTGCTGGTACCGGATCCCATGGCAGTATATGATTACCTGTATTCATTGCCCGGCAATATCCACCAACTGACGGTGAAGCATGAGCGGAAATTAAAGAACTATTTACGAAACGTAATTTCAGAAGAAAAGCCGTTTTTCATCCGGAAGTCCACAGGTGTATTGGTGGGGAGTAAGAAGGGGAAACAGATATGAGAAATGAAGAAACCATGTATCAATTGATTCTGGATATTGCAAATAAGGATGATACGATCTTAGCAGTGTATATGAATGGCTCCAGAACCAATCCCAATGTACCGAAGGATATTTTTCAGGATTACGACATCGTGTATGTGGTCAAGGAAACGAAACGTTTTATTGAGGATCGGGACTGGATCAAACAATTTGGTACGATTCTGTATATGCAGTATCCGGATGAGAATCCATTTTATCCCAGCGATCCGGAACATTCCTACGGATGGCTCATGCAGTTTGCAGATGGGAATCGTGTAGATCTGACTGTGAAAACCCTAGACTGTGCCAGAGAGGATGTGCTTGCTGATCGATTGTGTAAGATTCTATTGGATAAAGCACAGGTACTGCCGGATATCCCGGAATCTACGGATGAAGATCACTGGGTAAAAGCACCTGCAGAGGCACAGTTTCAGGCTGTGTGCAATGAATTTTGGTGGTGCACCAACAATCTGGCCAAAGGGTTGTGGAGAGAAGAAATCACCTATGTGCAGGATATGACTAATTTTGTGATTCGCAAACAGTTGGAAACGATGCTTTCATGGAAAATTGGGATTCTCACGGAATTTCACGTCAGCATTGGAAAGTCCGGTAAATACATGAAGGACTATCTTGCAAAAGAAGAATATGAGCAGTATCTTGCCACCTATTTTGATGGAAACATCAGTCATGCATGGGAGTCGGTCTTACGTATGTGTACACTGTTTGAGCAGACAGCCCGGTATGTGGCAGAACAGTTGCACTATAAGTATCTTGCAGTATGTGGCAGAACATCTGCACTATAGGTATCTTGCAGAAGAAGGCAAAGCAGCCAGAGATTTTTTGGAGCATGTACGGGCATTGCCGAAGGATGCACAGGAAGTGTATGGTTAGGAAAATGAGGCGCTAAACGATAGGTATTTAACATGGAAAACAAATGATGGCAATTGGTTTTCCCATAAAAAGGAGTGTACCATGCAGGAATGGAAGTGGAAAGATTCTATGGATGCGTATTTAGAAGTGTCAAAATATATCAACTGGAAGGATCCTGGTATTTTGAAAAAGGCAGAGGAATTCCGGCAAAGGATGCCGGATGAAATCCCACTGGTTCGGGCAATGTATGAATTTGTCCGTGATGAAATCAGGCACTCCTGGGATGTACAGGACAAGCGGGTGACCAAATCTGCCAGTGAAGTGTTGGAACAGGGCGTGGGAATCTGCTGGGCGAAAGCCAATCTTCTGGCGGCCTTGCTTCGTGCATGCGGCATACCGGCAGGGATTTGCTACCAGCGTCTCACCTTAGGGAATACACCGGACACAGGGTTTTGTATTCATGCATTGAATGCTGTTTATCTCAAGTCATTGGATCGATGGATTCGTTTGGATGCAAGAGGTAACAAGCCGGGGATAGATGCACAGTTTGATCTGGCACAGGAACGGTTGGCATTTCCGGTGCGTAGGGAACTTGGAGAAGTGGAGTATGAGGGTGTGTATGCCAGACCATCGGAACAGTTGATGCATGTGTTGGAAAACAGTACCGATGCACTGGACATGTATCTGCATCATCTGCCTGATCAGCTGTTTGTATATCGAAAAGCAACCAAGGCAGATATCGAAGAACTGGTTTGAGCATCCAGTGTATAAAAAATATGGATTTGTAAAAGCAGAGGATGAAATGGAATACAAAGGGAATCCGGTGTGATAGGAGATATGTGGCAGTTTCATGAGGGTGCCCTTGCCTTTTATGAGAGCATCGGTTTTCAGACATTTAGAAGATATATGGAATGTTTTGTGGAGAAAGATACAGAGGAGGAATCAACATGAGTCATCAGATCAAATTACCGGATTATGAAAATTGTATTGCCAACCTGCCAAATTCGATTTTGAAGAAGTGGGGACTGCCTCAAAACGGTGCCAGCCTGCCTTTGGCAGACCAGTATCTGGAGCAGGATTACAAAAACATCGTGGTCATACTGTTAGATGGAATGGGAAGCTGTATTATGGACAGAAATCTGGATGCAGATGGATTCTTTGCAACTCATCTGGCAGGAACCTATTCTTCCACATTTCCCCCTACCACGGTTGCGGCCACCACATCCATTGCCAATGGATTGGCACCTTCCGCACATGGCTGGCTGGGCTGGGATTGCTACTATCCGCAGGTGGACAAGAATGTGACGGTATTTTTGAACACAGAGCAGGGAACAGATACACCGGCAGCAGATTATTTTGTGGCAGGAGAGTACTGTGGTTATGAAAGCATCCTGGACCGGATCAACAAAGCCGGAGGAACCGCATATGCGGTTACACCTTTTGTGGAGCCACATCCGGATTCCTTTGAAAAGATCAGTGAGCGAATCGTGGAGTTGTGTCGAGCACCGGGAGAAAAATATATTTATGCATATTGGAACGAACCGGATCACATCATGCATGAAACTGGATGCTACAGTGAAGAAGCCAGACAGACGGTGAGAAGATTAGAGGAGCAGGTCAGGGAACTTTCAGAAAAGGTGACGGATACCCTGATCCTTGTGACAGCCGATCATGGGCATATGGATTCGGAAGGGGTCTCCATCACAGATTATCCGGAGTTGATGGATTGTCTGGTACGCATGCCATCCATTGAACCGAGAGCTTTGAATCTGTTTGTGAAAGAGGAGAAAAAGGCACAGTTTGAGCAGGTATTTCAGCGGTTGTTTGGAGACAAGTTTATCCTGTATACGAAACAGAAGGTTTTGGAGGAGCAGCTGTTTGGCACAGGAAAGGAGCACGAGAACTTTCGGTCTATGTTAGGAGATTATCTTGCGGTTGCAGTCAGTGATCTTTCCATTTACAACAGCAGGGAAGAAGCTGCCCGTTTTATCGGAGTGCATGCAGGACTGACGGAGGATGAGATGGTGATACCGTTGATTGTGGTGTTGTAAAAAGTGGAATACAATGTATTGTGAAGGAAAAGTGGAAAGAATTTTTGCAGGATACGATTTTAAGCAAGTATTCACAGGAGAGAACCATGCGGATTTATATTTGTGACGATGAACAGAAAATGGCAGACAATTTAGCAGGCAGGATTGCAGCACAGCTTCCCTCAGCAGACGTTCAGGTCTTTTATCATGGCTCTGACTTGTGGCAGTGTATGGGGGAAAACAAGTGCGATCTTGTGTTTTTGGATATTGATATGCCGGATATCAGTGGACTGGATATTGCGTCCAAGATGTCAGAACTGCCATACAAGCCACTGCTGGTATTTGTCACCAGCCATGATGAATTGGTATATGACAGTTTGAAATTTCATCCATTTGGTTTTATTCGGAAACATATGCTGAATGGGGAGTTGGGAGAGGTACTGGAAGATTGCGCCAGAACCATTCGTGGCTCTATGAGCAGTTTTTCTTTTATGACAGCAGAAGGAAAGCGGAAAGTGACATTGGATTCCATTTTATATTTTGAGGCAGATGGCAATTATTTGAAACTGTACACCAGAAAGAACATGTTTCGGTTCCGGGATACCTTGTACGGAGTGGAACATGCATTAAAGGACAGCGGTTTTGTTCGGGTACATAAAGGCTTTCTGGTGAATCAGGCAAAAGAAGAACTGACCCTTGTGAATCAACAGCGAATTCCAATCGGGAAGAGTTATGGGGAAACTGCCAGAACAGTGTTGCTGCGGTATATGTTATAAGAGATTTAAAGATGAAAGAAGCCTGTGCATTGTATGGTGGTGTACAACTAGAGCATAAGAAAGATGGAGCTGGAATGATAGTGTGGTGTAAGAGTTGTGATAAGAAATTGAAGATATAAAAATGACAGTGATCATGTTTAATTTGAATAATATGTAGAGGAGGCATTTCGGATTTTATATGTCAGGACACAGGAGTGTCTTAAAAACGTAGATTGGTCCGCGTATGATGAGATACTGTTTCTTTCCAAGAGTATCGGAACGGTGATTGCTGCTGCTTTTGCAGAAAAGAATGGTTTGAATGGGAAAAAGATCAGGCATGTACTGTAC
>ONWL01000289.1 GCA_900321525.1 uncultured Eubacteriales bacterium | reverse complement strand
ATGAGTTGGCAGAACGTCAGGTGCATTTTATGGTTGTGGAACCGGCAAAGGGGGAATATAAAAATGTATTTGGGGTAAGAGAGGATGTGCGTGTATTTGGTACCAATCAAAAGAAGACGGATTTATTAAAGATCAATCCATTCTCTTTCCCGGAGGATGTGCATGTACTGGAACATATTGACCGTTTGACGGAAATTTTTCAGGTATGCTGGTCTATGTATGCGGCCATGCCGGCAGTGCTGAAAGAAGCCATGGAAGAAGCCTATCTTTCCTGTGGCTGGGAGCTGGATACATCTGAAAACCGATATGACAATGCGGTGTTTCCTACATTTGGGGATTTACAGATTGCTTTGCAGAGGGTCATTGACCGTTCTGCATATGATGAAGAGGTAAAAAGCAATTACAAAGGTGCATTGCTTACCAGAGTTCGTTCCCTGGCAAATGGACTAAATGGAAGGATTTTCTGTGCGGATGAATGTACACAGGAAGAACTGTTTGACAACAATGTGATCATAGATTTGAGCCGGGTAGGTTCTTTGGAAACAAAATCACTGTTTATGGGCGTACTGGTCATGAAGCTGCAGGAGTATCGTATGAGTCAGGGATATAGAAATGCAGGATTGCGGCATGTGACGGTTTTAGAGGAGGCACATCATTTGCTAAAACGTACTTCTGAGGAACAGACTTTAGAAGGCAGCAATATGATGGGAAAGTCAGTGGAAATGATCGGAAATGCCATTGCGGAAATGCGTACATACGGAGAAGGGTTCCTTATTGCAGATCAGGCACCGGATTTGCTGGATCGCTCTGTGATTCGAAATACAAACACAAAAATCATTTTGCGCACACCGGAGTATCAGGATCGGCTGTTAGTAGGAAGAGCAGCCGGTTTGGACGAGGGACAGATTGCAGAAGTGGCAAAACTTCCACTGGGAGTTGCGGCAGTTTATCAAAACCAATGGTTGGAACCTGTATTGTGCCGGTTTACAAAGTATCCCTGTGATAGTTCCTATCTTTATCATAAAATGTCTGTGGAGGAATCATCAGAAATGGGACATGCCAGAGGAGAACTGGTAAAATGGATGCTGATGAGTCGGATTTCTGAACATCTGGAACCGGATTTTGAACTGATTGAGCGGCATGTGGAACAGATACAGATGCCGACATGGATTCGTCTACAGGTCAGACAGTTATTAAAACAGAATGATGGGGAACGTTTGCAGGCATGGAGTGGGTATCGGTTTGACACGTTGGCAGGTATGATCGTGGATATACTGGGGTGTGAGAAGAAGCTTCGATATGCATTACAGCATACCAATGGGGCAGAGGACTTACAAAATGCCATGGAGAACCTGCAATCTGAAGAGCTTACACAGACACTTCCTGAATCCATCAAACGGGAGGTCAATCATTGTTTCATGAGAGTGTATGCAAAAGATGGCGAAGCAGAACTGAAAAAGTATTATGAGTGGGATTTTCAGATCAGAAATAAACTGATGTAGCAAATAGGCGATTGCGTGCACATCAGAAATTTTTTCATTTGAAAAACTCTGTGGAAAGCCGGTACTTTATTTTTTGAGCGTCAAGCGATAAAAATATTAGTACCGTTGCTTGGAACCGAAGTGAGAACGTGTTTTTCAAATAAAAATTTTGATGAAAGGCGTTCGGTATCATAGTTTCGCAATTACCTATGATGTAGCAAATACAGAGAGGTGGCTTCTATGGGAATACTGGAAATGGGAAGTGGTTCAGAGATTGCTTTAAAAGATGACTTAAAAGAAAAGTCATATGTAAAGGAAATCAATATAAGAGAACTGGATTTTCCTTATGAAAGCAGTGGTTTAGAGTACACGGAAAATCTGGAAAAGAGAGAACTGACGATAGAACAGAAAAAGGAAGTGGCGAGGGAGTCAAACTGGTCCGGAGATATTATTGATGCAGTTGGTTCAATGGAAGAATATCAGATTTACAGAAATGCCGGATTGAACGAACAGAAGGTTGGAGAAAAAACATGTCTGATACGTTCGGATATTGATATGAAACAGACCGATGGATTTGGTCGAACCAATCAGGAGAGAATGGAACAGGGACTGGCACCGCTGACACCAGAGGGCAGACCATATGAGTTACATCATATTGGTCAGCATCAGGATTCTCCGTTGGCAGAACTGACCATGCAGGAACACAGAGGAAAGGGCAATGACACAATCTTACATATCAAAACCAGGGAAAGTGAAATTGATCGTGAGAAATTTGATATGGAAAGAGCAGAGCACTGGCAAAACAGAGCAGATGAGGTGAAAGAAAATGGGTAAATTATTTGCGCATGTGAAAAGCAAAGTATATCATTTAAATGGAGTGAGTGCGGAGACTGTAATAGAAGCAGAGAGAAAGCTGGGTCTTCGGTTCAGTGATGAATTCAGAAACTATCTGATGGAGTACGGTGTGGCATCTTTTGGAAGTCATGAATTCATGGGATTAGGCGGAGATGCATATCTGGACGTGGTAGAGGAGACACTGCGTGAACGAAGAAATCATCCACATTTTCCAAAAAACTGTTATATTGTAGAAAATATTGGGATTGATGGCATTCTCATTCTTCAAGATGAGGAAGGGAGAATTTATGAACTGAATGATGGTGGTGTAAAGATGGCATATGAACATTTTGGTGATTATATCAGTTCGCTTTAATTGTAATTTTCATCTGTCAAGCATTTTTGAAAATGTCTCAAAATAATTGAAACATTAGCACAGGCAGCTGTCATTGACACAGCAGAAAAGTGAGACGTCACCACTACCTTTGTGCTTTTGAAATAGTGGGTCTGCATTCCATTGCTGTCAGGCATGCGGTAGTATCGGTTTTTGAATTCTGTTGGATTGTTGATTTCTTAATATATGAAAATAGTGAAAATCTGAGATGCTAGAAATTTGCTATAATCCATTGTACTTGCGTTCGGCAAAAACAGCATCATAGCGGTACTTATGGGCGATGGTGCATGGTAATAGGATCTTTGCATAAAAATCTGGCAAATGGGGGGCGGACAAAAAGTTGGACTGTTAAGCACCGGATAAGATATGAGGTACACAATCGAACAAATTAAATCCGCATTGCTGTTACTTAAAACAACAGGATCGCCCAGAAAGTTTATTGAAATACCGGGCGATCCATCAAACCCTATGCTGTATCATTGGCGCGATAAGTATCCGGAATACTATGACGCACCTATAAAGAGGTATTGGGAACAAGCGTTTCTAGAACTTAAAAGGAATACAATTAAGAGTTGCATAAATGGAGAGGAATCTGTAAAATCAGTAGCAGAAGATATTGGATATTCCCCGTCACTTATATATAAATGGCTAAGGGATTATCAAAAAAAGGATTCATTCTATTTATGAAAAAACAAGGCCGATATACCACATATTCCTTCAGATATATCATCTGCTGAGAATCCAGAAGCCATTAAGGCTCAGATGCCATTGTCTGTCTGCCAATATATATGACACAGTTTTTATAGAGTCAATCATTGGATAGAGTGAAAAATGTTGATGCAATTGATAAATCATATAAATTACAAAAACTCCTAAACCCATTCCTGATCAGTTTGGGAGCTTTTCGTAATAGCGGAAAAATTATAGAAGCAATGTGGAAAACTTGCCGGAGACGGACTGATATACAGGAGAAAATAGAAGTGAAGATAATCGATATTGTAGGAGATAATTATTGGGGAAATTGGACTAATACGAGAACTGCATGCAGAGCCATCGTCATGCATGAGGGACAAGTGCTTTTGTCTTACGAAACGAAAAACGGTCAATGGATGATTCCAGGCGGTGGA
>ONWL01000188.1 GCA_900321525.1 uncultured Eubacteriales bacterium | reverse complement strand
CAATGGCGCATCGATCCGCACCACAGGCACCAGATCTGCCTCTTCCAGTCCACAGTCCTGGTTCAGTCCTTCCCGCAGCAATGGCAGATTTTCTTCCGGTAAAGACAATCCAGCCGCCATCGGATGTCCTCCAAACCGGCTAAGCAGATGTGCCCACGGCACCAGCTTTCCATACATATCATAGCTTTCAATGGAACGCCCCGACGCCTTTAATCCCTCTGCAGCGTCGGTAAATACATACACCGGTCGATGATAGGTTTCCCGAATCCGCCCGGCAATAATGCCCACCAGACTTTCATGACAGCCATGCAGTCTGACACACAGTACCTTATCTGCTGTCAAGCCTTCCTGTTCAATCTGTTCTAGAGCCTGTTCCACTCCTTTTAAGGTCATATCCTTCCGCTCATCATTCAGAGATTTCAATCGCTCTGCCTTTGCCAGCGCTGCCGCTTCCTCTGTCTCCATCAGCAGGGAAAGAGCGGTCTGTACTGTTTCCAGACGACCTGCCGCATTGAAGCAGGGTCCGATGACAAATCCGATGTGATAGGCACTGATGGTTCTCCCTGCCAGCCCCACTGCCTTGATGATGGCGGCCAGACCAGTCTTTTGGGTAACAGACAGACGACGCAGTCCTTCTTTTACCAGGATTCGATTTTCTCCTTGTAAGTCCATCACATCTGCCACCGTGGCAATGGCCACATACTCTAACAGGTCATGCAATTCTTCCTTTGGTATGCCTGCCCGTTCATACAACACCTGTATCAGTTTGTAGGCCACGCCTGCCCCGCATAAACAGGGAAATGGATAGGTACAGTCTGGCTGTTTGTGATTGACGATGGCATCTGCCGGTGGATAGTGATAGACTCTTCTTCCCTCTTCTTCCGAAAACAGTACTTCGTGATGGTCTGTCACCACCACTGTCAATCCCTGCTCTTTGGCATAAGTCACCGCATCAAATGCCGCAATGCCATTGTCACAGGTCAGGATCATGCCGGAGCCTTTTTCTACTGCTTCGTCTACCATTCGTCTGTTCAGTCCGTACCCTTCCGAAACCCGGTCCGGTGTATCTAATATTACCTTTCCGCCTAATCTGCGGATGCCGGTCCACAGCACCATGCTGGCAAAAATCCCGTCATCATCAAAATCACTTGCCACTGTGATCTGTATACCCCGGTGAATGGCTCCTTCCACCAGATCTGCCGCCTTTTTCATATCCTTAAACAACAGGGGATCATGTAAATCCTCCATGGTTCCATACAGATAATTTTGTATGTCCTGTTCCTCTGTCACATCCCGGTTTCGAATCAGTCTGGCAAGAAGGGGACTAATGTGATATTTTGCACCCATTGCCTGAAAGTCGGCACGTTTTGTGGTCAATACCCACTTTTCTTTCATCTTGTTTCTCCATTTCAGATTGTGTTTGTGTCATGAGTGTGATAAAATATCATGCAGAACGTAACTCCAATGAGCGATTGTGAAACACGGTACCGCCCCTTTCACAACGACCCATACTCCGTGATGATAGGAGGAGAGGATTTCCATGTATTTTTTCCACCATAACACTGTATCTCAAAAACGTATCTTGTGTATTTTTGCAACTGTGTGTTTGTTATGTATGTGCAGTGGCTGCTCCAATACCAGAACCCCGGCAGACACTGCCACTTTATTCTCCACGGTTGACACGAAAAAGTATAGCATTTATGACACCTCCGGTCAATTCACTTCCGGTGCAGTGGTATCTGCCTATAAGATTTCTTCTGACGATCTGTGGATTGAATACTATGACCTGCCCTCCGCTGAGCAGGCAGCCAGGGCATTTCAGAACAACAAAGACACTTTCCGGCAGGCAGTTCCTGCCCTGTCCCAGTCCACTGCCATCTTAAAAGGCATGCAGGAAACCACGGCAACGATTCCTTACTATGAAGATACAGTCTCCGGCAGCAACTATGAGCGGTATGCACTGCTCACGGAAGACAATTACTATGTGGTATCCCGCATCGACACCACACTGGTCTACATTTCCACTGCCAGAAAGAATCTGAAAGCCGCAAACCGGTTTTTAAAATCTATTGGATATTATTAAAGACAGCCATCTGGTCTTTTCCAAAAACCAGATGGCTGTCTTTTTATGCTCTTGCGTATGCGTACAATCCATTTTCGTTCACATCTAACACAATGGTGTCTCCCTGATGTACTTCGCCGCCTAAAATCATCCGGGCTGCCAGTGTTTCCACATGTTTCTGCAAATACCGCTTCAGCGGTCTTGCACCGTATACCGGATCATATCCCTGCTCGGTCACATAATCACGAGCTGCTTCTGTCAGTTCAATGGTCAGTTCCTTTTCTGCCAGACGCTTGTTCACATCCGCAACGAGCAGTGCAATGATGCCTCTGATATTTTCTTTGGTCAGCGGCTTAAACAATATGGTCTCATCCAGACGGTTCAGGAACTCCGGACGAAAATGTGCCCGCAACTGGCTCATGACCTGCGCCCTTGCCTCTTCACTGATGTTGCCGTCTCCGTCAATGCCGTCTAACAGGAACTGGGAACCAATGTTAGAAGTCATAATCAGGATGGTATTCTTAAAGTCCACGGTACGTCCCTGAGAATCGGTGATTCGTCCGTCATCAAGTACCTGTAACAGTACATTGAACACATCCGGATGTGCCTTTTCCACCTCGTCAAACAGCACCACAGAGTAAGGCTTTCTGCGCACCGCCTCTGTCAGCTGTCCACCTTCATCATAGCCTACATATCCTGGAGGCGCTCCAATCAGACGAGAGACAGAATGCTTCTCCATATATTCACTCATATCGATTCGCACCATGTTGGACTCATCATCAAACAGGTTGTATGCCAGTGACTTGGCCAGTTCTGTCTTACCTACACCGGTAGGACCTAAGAACAGGAAAGAACCGATGGGCTTCCCTGGGTCTTTGATGCCAGCTTTAGAACGGATGATGGCTTCGCTGACCAGTTCTACTCCTTCTTCCTGCCCGATCACACGCTCATGAAGGGCATCTGCTAAATGCAGGGTCTTGTTCCGCTCTGTCTCATTGAGCTTTGCCACCGGAATACCGGTCCATCTGGAAATGATCCGGCCGATTTCTTCCTCTGTGACGCTTTCTCTTACCAAAGACAGTTCCTGATTCTTTACATTGGCCTCTTCTGCCGCTAACTGCTGTTTCAAAGCAGGAAGTTTGCCATACTGCAGTTCCGCTGCCTTATTCAGGTCATAAGACTGCTGTGCCTGGGCAATCTGACGGTTCACCTCCTCGATTTCCTCTCTCAAGCGGCTCAGATGCTCCACAGAATGCTTCTCATTGTCCCACTGAGCCTTCATACTGGCAAACTGTTCCCGCAGCTCTGCCAGTTCCTTTTGCAGCGTCTCTAACCGTTCTGCACTCAGGTGATCGGTCTCTTTCTTCAGTGCCGCCTCTTCAATTTCCAACTGCATGATCTTTCGGCTCAACTCATCCATCTCAGCAGGCATAGAATCCATCTCTGTCTTGATCATGGCACAGGCTTCATCCACCAGATCAATGGCTTTATCCGGCAAGAACCGGTCTGAAATGTAACGATTGGACAAAGTTGCCGCAGAAACCAGTGCCCCATCGGTAATCTTCACTCCATGGAACACTTCATACCGTTCCTTAATGCCCCGCAAAATAGAAATTGTGTCTTCTACAGTGGGCTCATCCACCAATACCGGCTGGAACCGACGCTCTAAGGCAGGGTCTTTCTCAATGT
>ONWL01000182.1 GCA_900321525.1 uncultured Eubacteriales bacterium | reverse complement strand
TACATGGCCAGAGTTGCCTTTATCATGGACAGAATTTTCCGTAAGTTTGGTTTGTCCGGTAAGTCCTTTATCCCGATGCTGATCGGTACCGGTTGTGGTGTACCGGCAGTGATGGCTTCCCGTACCATTGAGAATGACAGAGACCGTAAGATGACCATTATGACCACCACCTTTATTCCTTGTGGTGCAAAGCTGCCGATCATTGGTTTGATTGCAGGTGCATTGTTTGGCGGTGCATGGTGGGTGGCACCAAGTGCATATTTTGTGGGTATTATCGCAATTATTTGTTCTGGCATTATTTTAAAGAAGACAAAGCTGTTTGCAGGCGATCCTGCACCATTCGTCATGGAACTGCCGGCTTATCACTGGCCAACAGTGGGCAGTGTACTGAGAAGCATGTGGGAGCGTGGCTGGTCCTTTATTAAGAAGGCCGGTACCATCATCCTGTTATCCACTATCGTGGTATGGTTTACCACTTACTTCGGATGGGTAGATGGTGAGTTCAGAATGTTAGATGACCTGGAGATTGATTACAGTATTCTGGCACACATTGGCCGTGCTGTTGCATGGCTGTTCATTCCGCTTGGCTGGGGTGAATGGAGATCTACAGTGGCAGCAGTGACCGGTCTGGTTGCAAAGGAAAATGTGGTAGGTACCTTTGGTATTCTGTATGGTTTTGCAGAAGTGGCAGAAAATGGAGATGAGATCTGGGGCACACTGGCAGGCAGTATGACTACTGTTGCAGCGTATTCCTTCATGGTATTCAATCTGTTGTGCGCACCTTGCTTTGCGGCAATGGGTGCCATTAAGAGAGAGATGAATAGTCAGAAGTGGTTCTGGATTGCAATCGGTTATCAGTGCTTACTGGCATATGTGGCAGCACTGTGTATCTATCAGATTGGTACGCTGTTTATAGCAGGAAGTTTTGGTCTGTTTACAGTAGTAGCATTCCTGCTCGTGGCAGCATTTATCTATCTGTTAGTCAGACCGGATAAGTATGCAAAAAAGGCAAGATAATTTCCGTCTGATTTGTAAAATGATTGAGTAGTTATTAAAAATGGCATAAACAGGTGCCTGAACAGGCACCTGTAGATTGGAGTGAACATGGAAGCAATGGGAACAGTTGTAGTAGGTGCGATTTTGTTGGTCATTGTAGGTGCCATTATCTGGAGTATGATTTCTGATAAGAAAAAAGGAAAATCCATCCAGTGTGGTGGTGACTGTAAAAACTGTGGTGGTCACTGCCACTAAACAGTCCTGTGTTTGCAAAAAGAAAATCAGACACAAGAAGGATGTGGTCAATACTTGAAAAAAGAACTCATGCAGGAGGAATTTGAACGAACTGCCATGCAGAAGCAGATGATTGTAGATAAGCTGAAAGAGCGAGGGTGTAGAATCACCAGACAGCGGTTAAAACTGCTGGATATCATTCTGGAAGGCGATTGCTCCTGCTGTAAAGATATTTATTATCGTGCGGCAAAAGAAAATGCACAGATTGGCATTGCTACGGTTTATCGTATGGTAAACTTATTGGAGGAAATCGGGGCAATCAGCCGCAAAAACATGTATCGGGTTGCGTGCACTACTATGACCGAAGGAGACATGGAGGATGTTTGTATGGTTGAATTGGATGATCATACCGTCTGCCGGTTGTCTGCCAAAAGCTGGAACCAGGTGTTGTTAGCGGGTTTGAAGGCATGCGGCTATCGAAACGAACAGAACATTAAAAATGTATCCATTCTTCAAGGTGAGACATTATAATTATATAATGGAAAAAAGGAAGCTTTTCACAGTTCGTAGAGGACGGAAGAGAAGCTTCCTTTTGTTATGGGGATGCAAATTCTTGACACGTCTCAGATACTAGGGTAAAATGGTGGCAGTTTGTGTTTGAAAAAATGTAACTATTCAGGGGTCACTATTCTGCGAAGGTTTTGCGAAGCAAAATCCTGAGTTTTGCAGGCAAAAACACAAACGACAGAGTGGATTTGGAATGGATTTTTGCCCGTAACTGTGAGGGTACTGAACAGTTACGAAAAAATATATTTCATTACCTGGATGCGAAAGAAGGAGAGAGAATACTATGTGCAAGAAACTGGCAGGATGGGTGCAGGAACATCCCTATAGCTATTGGCTGGTTTATATGATTTTTTATCTGACAGGCTTTTTTCTGGTGGAGCAGTTTGTAGAGGCAAAATACTGGATTTCCTGCCCGATAGATGGGCAGATTCCGTTTATGGAAGGATTTATCATTCCATACATAAGCTGGTTGCTTCTGATGCCAATGTCTCTTCTCTTTTATATGATGTATGAAAAGGAAGATTTTCTGGATCTGTGTATGCTGATGTTTTGTGGCATGACCATCAGTCTCATTTTGTATGTGATATTTCCAAATGGTCTGCAGCTGCGGACAGAGATTGTAAGAGACAATTTCTGCAGTCGGCTGGCAAAGCTGATTTATCGGATGGATACGCCCACGAACGTATGTCCGTCTATTCATGTGTCAAGTTCTGTGGCAATTTCTATTGTAACCCTGCGCTCCAGACTGGGAAAAGAGCATCCCATATGGGCTGGACTCATTGTATTCTGGATGGTTGTCATCTGTATATCCACATTCTTTGTAAAACAGCATTCTGTAGTGGATGCCCTGTGCGGCGCGGCTCTGACGGCATTGCTTTGTATTCCGGTTTATTGTTTTGACTGGCGCAACGCCCTGAAAAAGACCAGATTGCATTTTCTGGTCTAATCATAGACTTTCCGGTGTATTTATGTTATACTGAATACAAATCACGCAGTGACAGATGATTGACATAATGAATTGGAATTTGGAGGATAGAACAGAGATGTACGAAGAAGAAATAAAGGCATTGCAGCGGTCTATTATGCAGGCGGTTAACTGCAAAAGAGATGAGGTTCCACAGGCGCAGGAACAGTTAAAGGCATTACAGGAACACCTGACAGAGACCATTCCGGAGGATACAGATGCCTATTTGGTGGCACAGGTATCGTTAGAGGAAAGCCAGGGAGATTTGTATCAGAGAATGGGCAAAATCAAGGATGCTTCTGCTTACTATGACCGAATGGCCCGTTATGCAGCGCAGCTGCTTCAGAAAGATGAGAAGGATGCAGGTTCTGCTTATCGTATGGCAGTGGCATTGTTTAAGCAGGCAGGGTGTATCCGTCTGGGAATCAATTGTCAGATCGTCACGCCGAAGCCTCGCAGTTTGAATGAGCAGGAGAACAAGGCATTTCAGGCTGCTGTTTCCCGTTACAAAGAGGCAGTTCGGCTGATGCTTCCTGCCGCAAAGGAAGGAAAGGCCAGAGAGATGACTATGACGTCCAACTGTCTGAATGATTTATCTACCATGTATGGGGTGGTGGGCAATTATAAAGATGCACTGGAGGCATCCAGAAGTGCAGTGCAGATTGACCGGACGCTGTACGATCATATGGATGATGCGCCTCACAGCATGCGTGTGGCAGTGCATATGAATGGATTGGCACTGCTTTACAATCTGATGCAGAATACGGAAATGGCCACAGATACTCTGGAGGATGCCATTTATGCACTCAGTGAACATGAGGCAGACAGTCCGGTAGAGTTTGGCATGGCTATTGGTCGGTTCCAGATGAACCTTGCCAACTGCTATCAGCGCAGCAAGACCCAGAAGGCCAATGCAGAAGAGACGTATCTGAATGCATTGCGCAACATAAAAGCGGTCAATGACAAAACAGACAACCGTTATGTACTGGATCTGATTTCTGCATTCCAGGCAGTGGGACAGTATTACATTTCCCAGGGGAATCGTAGTGAAGGAGAGTCCTATTTGAACAATGGCATTCTTCTGGCAGAAGAAA
>ONWL01000084.1 GCA_900321525.1 uncultured Eubacteriales bacterium | reverse complement strand
AACAGCGGATTTTTCATCATTAAATCCGGATATGTATGATAAAAATTCAGATTTAACGCTTGAACAGCAAGCTAAAAAATTTATTGAAGAAGCTCATAAACGCAATATTCGAGTTATTGTAGATGTTCCTGCCTGCGGCTCTTATGATTTATTTCTGCAGAGACCTGATTTATTCGTACAAAATACAAACGGAGAGCCTGTTTTACCTTCTGATTGGACGGATGCTATAGAGGCTTTAGCTAATGGAGAAGTGGAGGTGAAGTCGTTAATTTCGCATACTTTTTCGCGAGATCGATTGATGGATGGTTTGCAGTTGATGCGCGACCATAAAGAACCGTATTGTAAAATAATGATAACTTGGAATTGATATGAAAGGAATGATTTCAGCATCGATGATGTGTGCAGATTTGGTAAACTTGAAAGAGACGCTGCACATATTTGAAGAAGAGCAAGTGGACTACTTGCACATTGATGTGATGGATGGTCTGTTTGTGCCAAGTATTTCTTTTGGATTTCCCATTATAGAATCCATTCGTCCGCTGACGAAGCGGGTATTTGATGTGCATTTGATGATTCAGGAGCCGATTCGTTATGTGGAGCAGTTTGCAAAGGCAGGGGCAGACATCATTACGGTACATTTAGAGGCATGCAGTGATGTGACAGCCACGCTTACCGCAATTCGAAATGCAGGCTGCAAGGTGGGGTTGACCATCAAGCCGGGCACCCCCATAGAGACAGTTTACCCATATTTGCCGGATGTGGATATGGTATTGATCATGACCGTAGAGCCGGGATTTGGCGGACAGAAGTTTATGCCGGATATGGTAGAGAAGATTGTGGCACTGAAAGCAAAACTGGCACAGGAACAGTTACAGGTGGATATTCAGGTAGATGGCGGCATCAATCCGCAGACAGTGCCGGTTGTATTAGAAGCCGGTGCCAATGTGATCGTGGCCGGTACTGCTGTATTTCGTGGTGATGTAAAGGAAAATGTGGCCGGACTGGAAGCACTGGCGCAGCAGTAAAAGAGGCAGAACATGGCAGAAAAAACAGCGATTATTGCAGGCGGGGAGCTGGAGGAAGGCTTCCTGCTTCCCTTTATAGAGCAGGAGAAGTTTGACTATATCATTGCAGTGGATGGGGCACTGGCATTTACCCATAAATGGAACATTCCCGTTCAGGCGGTGGTGGGGGATTTTGATACCGTGGATCATCCGGTGTTAGAACAGTATTGGAACCGGACAGACTTATATATAGAGCGTCATATGTCGGAAAAGAATGAGACCGATACAGAACTGGCACTACACATTGCCATGGAACGCAAGCCGGAATCCATCACCATTTTGGGTGCCACAGGAGGACGGCTGGATCATTTTCTGGGCAACATACAGATTTTGCTGCAACCCCTAAAAGCAGGCATTTCCTGTGTGATTGTAGATTCCTGTAACCGGCTGGCATTGCACAACCGGTCATTTGTGTTATATCAGGATATGCAGTTTGGTACCTACGTGTCTCTGATTCCATTTACCAGAGCCGTGCGGAATCTTTCATTGGAAGGGTTTCGGTATCCTGTGTCTCATATGGCACTGGTACAGGGCAACTCTCTGGGCATTAGCAATGAAATCAGTGAAAAAATAGGACGAATCACCTTTGATGAAGGGATTTTGATTTGTATTGAATCCAGAGACAGAGATCATACCATGTCAGAGTGAATTCCAGTGGATGATAGAGAGGGAAATATGAGATGAAATGGTTACAGGATAAAACAGAACAGGTCATATTAGGTTCCGGTTCTCCAAGACGGCGGGAGTTGTTACAGTTGATGCAGATTTCCTTTCAGGTGGACAAAAGCACCAGTGAGGAAGTGCCGCACAGCAGTGAGCCATGGGAAGTGGTCATGGAACTGGCCACACAAAAGGCTTCTGAGGTGGCGGACCGTCATCGTGATGGGAACCTGGTCATCGGTGCAGACACCATTGTGGCATTGAACGACCGCATTCTGGGAAAACCGGCAGATGAGGCAGAAGCGGCGGAGATGCTCTATGCTTTACAGGGCAAGACCCACCAGGTTTATACCGGGGTGTGTCTCATCCGGCAAACTGGCACAGAGCAGCAAAAAGAAGTCTTTTATGAATGTACCAGTGTGCATGTGGCAGAGATGACTGATCGGGAGATTGCAGATTACATTGCAACCGGAGAACCTTTGGATAAAGCAGGGGCATATGGCATACAGGGATATTTTGCGCCGTTTATCACTGGAATTGAAGGAGATTATTATAATGTAGTGGGTTTGCCGGTGCATGCACTGTATCGGCACCTGTTTGGAACAAAGAAGTGAAAGAAAGAATGTATTTGAAGTATTGTTTGTATCTTTTGGGCAACTGCTTCAGAATTGAGGGAAACATGAAGAAAAGAATCGGCTTATTATTGTGTCTGTGTACACTGATGTGCGCCGGATGTGCAGATAAGAGTATTTTTGTCACTTCTTTTGATAAGCGGTATCTGTTTGCACTGGGAGATCACAGGGTGACAGTGGGGGCTTATCAAACCGTGCTTTTGGATGTGCAGAGACAGTATGAAGCATATTATGGGGAAATGATGGGAGAGGAGATCTGGAGTCGGGAGACGGAAGATGGAGAAACCTTTGCAGAGTATGTGAAGCAGAATGTAGTGTTGGATGAACTGGTCACACTGGAAGTATTGCAGGTGGCAGCGGAAGAGTTGAATTTACAGTTGACAGAAGAAGAGCAGACGAAACTGGAGGAAGCGGCGGAATGTTACATGTCCAAAGTGGATGCTGCAACGGTTGCCTATACCCGTATGGATCTGGAACAGATACAGGAATTGATGGGAAAATATTGCCTGGCAGAAAAAGTCATCGGATACTATGCGGATCAGGCTGATCTGGAAGTCAGTGAAAATGAGGCAAGAGCAATCCGTATCCAGACTGTGACCACAGCAGAGGAAGAAACTGCAGAAGAGATTTTGTCTCATGTAAAGGCAGGAGACTCTTTTTTGACGGCAATAGAACCGTATGATGAGATCGAAACAAAAGAGTACAATGTGGTGCGCGGGGAACTGACACCGGAATTGGAGGAGGCCGCCTTTGCGCTGGCACAGGGGGAATGCAGTGATGTGATGGAAACGGAGGATGGGTATTGCTTGCTCTACTGTGTCAATGATTATCTGGAAGATATGACCCAGTCCAACAAAGAAGCAATTGTCAGTGACCGGATTTATCAGGCATGGTATACAGAAGCCAAACGGCTGCGTGAGGAACTGCCATTGTATCTCAGTACGTCTCAGTGGAAGCGAGTGAAACTGGCAGGGGATGCCAGTTTACAGGGATACTTTTTTGAAACTTATCAGGAGTGGTTTCCGCTGACCATGCATATGGAATCGGATCAGTAATGCAGTCAGATGCGCGTTTGGATGGGCAGAGGAGGAATGACGTGATTGCACTGAAAGTGACAAGTATGAAGGAATTTACCAAGCAACTGTTTTTACAGGATACCTTTGATGGCTTTCTGCTGACAGAGGCAATATTTACCACATCCTGTGTATTTACCATTGATGGGGGTCTCAACCGGGACTATTATGAGGAAGCCGAACTGGCAGAGATTGGAGACAGACAGTATAGCACATGGAAAGAATTGCGCCCCCTTTGTTTTCAGCTGATCAAGGGAAATAAATTGCCTCTGTCGTTTCGAATTACATTACGGATGAAGCAGAGCAATGTGGAGCTGATTTTAGAGCGTAATGAATTGACAGGACAGTTTGACGTAGACAGTTTACAGTTGAACATCCTGTATAAAAACGGAACCATGACCTGCACCACGGGCATTGCCCTGCGGCAGTTTACCATGGATAAATCGTTGGATCAGGTGTGGGATACCATGGTGCGGAAGTTTTTCCAGAAACACCAGATCGAGTACAGCGAGTCATAAAAATAAAGAAAATATAAAGCAAGTATAAATTATTAGCACTCATTCAAAATGAGTGCTAATTTTTTGTTGACAATTAGAATGTTTGGCGGTATAGTATGAATATCGGTTCAGAGACAGGATGGTACTGAACGGTGATGATGATAGTTTCATATCTTGGTTTCAGCATGACAATGTTGTGAAGATACTGAACGATGATAATATTCCCAGAATGGAGGATGTATAAAAATGGCAAAACAAGGCAATTTGTCAATTAACAGTGAAAATATTTTCCCGATTATTAAAAAGTGGCTGTATTCTGACCACGATATTTTTGTACGTGAGCTGGTATCCAACGGATGTGATGCCATCACCAAGCTGAAGAAGCTGGATATGATGGGCGAGTACACCATCCCGGATGATTACAATGCGAAGGTGGAAGTGCATGTGAATGACCAGGAGAAAACGCTGACCATCATTGATACCGGTCTGGGTATGACAGAAGCGGAAGTGGATGAGTACATCAACCAGATTGCGTTTTCCGGAGCCAAGGATTTCTTAGAGAAGTATAAGGACAAGACCAATGAGGACCAGATCATCGGCCACTTCGGTCTGGGATTCTATTCTGCATTTATGGTAGCAGACCGTGTGACCATTGATACCTTGTCTTATCAGGATGGTGCCACACCGGTACACTGGGAGTCTGAGGGCGGCACAGAGTTTGCCATGGACGCAGGGGATAAGGAGACCGTCGGAACAGAGATTACCCTGTATCTGAACGAGGATAGCTATGAGTTCTCCAATGAGTACCGCATCAGAGAAATTTTAAATAAATATTGTGCATTTATGCCTACAGAGATTTTCCTGATCAATGACACCGCAGAGCCGGAGTATGAGGAAGAAGAAAACACAGAGGCAGCAGAAAGTGAAACAGAAACCACAGAGAATGAGGCAGAGGTAGTAGATGCAGAAGGGGAGCCGGTGAAGGAACGGAAGTTAAAGGCACCTACCCCGATCAATGACACCACTCCTCTCTGGACAAAGCATCCAAATGACTGTACTGACGAGGAGTACAAGGAATTTTACCGCAAAGTATTTATGGATTACAAGGAGCCACTGTTCTGGATCCACCTGAACATGGATTATCCATTTAACCTGAAAGGAATCTTGTATTTCCCGAAGATCAATACGGAATATGATTCCATCGAAGGCACCATCAAGCTGTATAACAATCAGGTGTTCATTGCAGACAATATCAAAGAAGTCATTCCCGAGTTCTTGATGCTGTTAAAGGGTACCATTGACTGTCCTGATCTGCCGCTGAATGTATCCCGTTCTGCATTACAGAACGATGGATTTGTCAAAAAAATCAGTGATTATATTTCCAAGAAGGTGGCAGACCGTCTAACCGGTATGTGCAAGACCGACAGAGAGAACTATGAAAAGTATTGGGATGACATCAATCCGTTCATCAAGTTCGGTTGCTTGAAAGACGAGAAGTTTGCCAAGAAGATGAACGATTATATCATCTTCAAGAATCTGGAAGGAAAGTATATCACATTGCCGGAGGCTTTGGAGGCAAATAAGGAAACACATGAAAATACCATTTTCTATGTGACAAATGAGAAGGAACAGAGCCAGTATATCAAGATGTTCCAGAAGGAAGGTTTAGATGCCCTGATTCTCACCCATAACATTGATACTCCATTCATCACCCATCTGGAGCAGAAGAATGAGGGTGTGAAGTTCCTGCGGATTGATTCTGATATTACCGATACTTTTAAGGCTGATACAGAGGTAGATGAGGAAACATTAAAGAGCAACACCGATGCTCTGACTGAGTTGTTCCGCAAGAGTCTGGACAATGACAAGCTCAGTGTGAAGGTAGAGACATTGAAGAATGCATCCATCGCTTCTATGATGACCCTGTCTGAGGATGCCAGAAGAATGCAGGAAATGATGAAGATGTATGGCATGATGGGCATGGGTGCCATGGATATGGGTCAGAATGATGAGACACTAGTACTGAATCTGGCACATCCTCTTGTGCAGTATGTATTAGAGCATAAGGATGCAGACAATGTGACCATCTTCTGCCAGCAGCTGTACGACCTGGCATTGCTTGGACATGGTTCTCTGAATCCGGATCGGATGGAGGCATTTATCCAGAGAAGCAATCAGGTGATGATGGAACTGGCAAAATAAAATTGTAACCTCACAGGAGATTTTCGGAAAATGCATTTCGAAAGTCTCCTGTTTTTGCTATGATGGAAATTTTTATTTGTCATCTTAGCTGCGCAATCTTGTCAGACAGTTCCTGATAAATCTGGTGATAGTCCGGGTGCTGCATCCGTGCGGCAGGAGAAGCATCCCCAAAAGGCAACAGGTATTCCTGGCAGATGGTGACAGGAGCTTTGCCAAATAAGAGGATTCTGCTGCCTAGCAGGATGGCTTCCGACAGGCTGGTGGCGGAAGAAACAATGGTCAGAGCATATTCTGTGCGAAGCCGGAACAGGGTATCCAGATACGCTTTTTCCATTTCTGGTGTCATATGCCGAAACAGCCGGTCAAGCAATAGCAAGTCTTCCGAAGAACCGGACTGAAGCAGCAGATGATCGAAGCCATCGAGAACTGATTCCGGCGTAAT
>ONWL01000179.1 GCA_900321525.1 uncultured Eubacteriales bacterium | reverse complement strand
GAGAGCGTGCCTTCGAAAGACATATTGCGTACGCAGACAGTACATATAGACATCTACATGTCCTATCAATATAAATTTTAGCGAAAGATGTTAGGCATCATAGTTTCGCAATTGTCTAAATCAAAATCAATTAGAAAGGAGCAGGAAGTATGCAAAGCGATACAATACATTTGATCGGTGTTTATTTAAAAACCACTGCCAAAGCCTGGTTCCAATACCGGGTGGATGCGGTCATGCGTTCTCTGGCGGTGTTTTTGCGGGAGGCCACAGGAGTTGTGGTGATCTATCTCACTCTGATGAAATTTCAGAGTTTAAATGGATGGAATGTGTATGAGATGCTGTTTTTATGCAGTCTGTTGTTTCTGACCTATGGCATCCTGATCATCTTTTTTACAGGATTGCGGGATTTTGGAAATACGGTGCGAAAGGGAGAATTTGACCGGTATCTGCTGCGGCCGAGAGGACTGCTGTTTCAGATCATCTTTGTCAATGCAGACTGGTTTGCGGCAGTGGGACACGGAGGCTTGGGCATTTCTCTGTTTCTGATCACGGCCGACAAAGTGGGTGTGGTATGGAATGTGGGCACAATCTTGTATTATCTGTTTGCGGTGTTGGGTGGTGTGCTGATCCAGGGAGCCATTTTTTTGTTGCTGGCAGCCTTGAATTTTTACTTGTTGGAAACGGATAGTTTAAAGGAACTGTTGTATTACGACATGAAAAAGTTTGCTGCATATCCCATCAGTATTTACAGTAAGGTGATACAGATCTGCATGATTTATGTGGTTCCATTTGCGTTTGTGAATTATTTTCCGGCGCAGTTTTTCCTGCGAAAGCAGGATGGCGCAGTATATCCCTTTGCCTGTTTGTATTTGACGCCGGTTGTGGGAGGCGGTATGTATCTGCTGGCCTATTTGTTTTGGAGATACAGCATCCGGTATTATAAGAGTTCCGGGAATTAAGAGGGAAAGATTACACCTGCATGTATGTCAATAGAGGTCATTGCAAAAATCTCAGGTCAAAACATCTTTTTTACACTTTTTGCGACAACTGTCTTGTCAGCTGTCGCTTTTTCTGTTATCATATACAGGAATGACAGAAAAAGAGGAATCAGCTATGAAAACAGATATTTTAATTGCAGGAAGTGGATGTTCCGGTCTGTATGCTGCATGGAATCTTCCCAGAGAGAAGCAGATTCTGCTGATCACCAAGAGAGATTTGGAAACCAATGATTCTTTTTTGGCACAGGGCGGCATGTGCGTCCTGAAAAGCGAAGAAGACTTCAAAAGCTATTATGAGGATACCATGAAAGCCGGTCATTATGAGAATGATCCGGTGTCGGTGGAACTGATGATTCGTTCTTCTCAGGAGGTGCTGCAGGATCTGATCGGTGTAGGGGCAGAGTTTGCCAGAAAGCCGGACGGCACCCTGGACTATACCAGAGAAGGCGGACATTCGGACAAGCGGATCGTGTATCACGAGGATGTGACAGGCAAAGAGATTACCAGTCATTTGTTGGAGGCAGTGAAACAGTTAGAGAATGTGACACTGGTGGAATATACCAAGCTGATCGATATCGTGGAACAGGACAATACCTGTTACGGCGGCGTCATCCGTAAGTCCAGGCAGACCAGAATCACACGGGCAGGGAAGACACTGACCTGGGCGGAGGCAGGATTTGACGAGAAGATGTTAGAAGTGGTAGAAGCAGATGTGACCATCTTAGCCACAGGGGGCATTGGCGGATTGTATCGTCATTCTACCAATTATCGTCACCTGACAGGGGATTCTCTTGCCATTGCCATCCGTCATGGCATTGCACTGAAGGATATCAATTATGTGCAGATCCATCCTACTACCTTTTATTCAGAGTGTGAGGAAGACCGCAGCTTTTTGATTTCGGAATCCGTGCGTGGAGAAGGTGCCAAACTGTATGACAAGCACATGAATCGGTTTGTCAATGAACTGATTCCAAGAGATTTGCTGACAGCGGCCATCCGGGAGCAGATGGCAAAAGATGGCACTGTCCACGTGTGGGAAGATATGCGCCCTATCAGTAAGGAAGAGCAGACAAAACATTTCCCCAATATTGTGGCGCACGCTGCAGAGCAGGGATATGATACCAGTAAAGAGTGTATTCCGGTGGTGCCGGCACAGCATTATTTTATGGGCGGCATTTGGGTGAATCATGAATCCAAAACCAGCATGGAACGGCTGTATGCTGTAGGAGAAACTGCCTGCAATGGTGTCCATGGCAAAAACCGGCTGGCCAGCAATTCTCTTCTGGAAAGTATGGTCTTTGCCAAGCGGGCAGCCCAGGATATCGTCGCAGACGAGAAGCAGGGAAACGATGCAGAGGATGAAAAACAGGTAGCTCTGCGAAAAAATCTGTTGGAAGGCGTAGACTTGCAGGCATATCAGGACGACAGTTCCATTACAGAAACGTATAGACGGATCGTGCGGGAAGCCATCCAAAAAGCAGATGAAAGTTCATCTGATTTTAAAGACGAAGAGGAATACAGACGGATTCAGGAACGGAAACAACAAATCATTGCAAAATAGAACAGACAGGTATTGCACTGTACAGAGCAGGCGAATAGACAAAAATATATAGATAAGGAGCAGAAAGATGTTTGATCCAGTTACATTAAAGTTAAATGTTGTGCCACTGATTGAGAGTGCTTTGAGAGAGGATATTTCCAGTGAGGATGTGTCCACCAATGCGGTGATGCCCCATCCCCAGGCAGGGAAGGTGGATCTGATCTGCAAGGAAGATGGGATCATCTGTGGATTGCAGGTGTTTGAAAAGACATTTCAGATCTTAGATGAGAGCGCAGAGGTGCGGTTCTATGTGGAAGATGGAGATACCGTGAAGAAGGGACAGCTGATGGCAGAGGTATATGGGGATATCCGTGCGCTGCTTTGCGGAGAGCGGACTGCCCTCAATTATTTACAGCGGATGTCCGGCATTGCCACTTATACCCACAGTGTGGCAGCTTTATTAGAGGGAAGCAAGACCAAGCTGTTGGATACCAGAAAGACGACTCCAAATAATCGGATTTTTGAAAAGTATTCGGTGACAATAGGGGGCGGCAATAATCACCGGTATAATTTGTCAGATGGGGTTCTGTTAAAGGACAATCACATCGGGGCAGCCGGCGGAGTGAAGGAAGCAATCGCTATGGCCAAGGAGTATGCGCCGTTTGTCCGTAAGATTGAGGTTGAGGTAGAGACCTTGGACATGGTTCGGGAAGCAGTGGAAGCAGGAGCTGACATTATTATGTTAGACAATATGTCTCATGAGGAGATGGAAGAGGCTATGGAGATCATTGCCGGAAAGGCAGAGGTAGAAGTATCTGGTAATGTAACCAGAGAAAATATTGCAAGACTGGTGGATCTGGGAGTGGATTATATCAGCAGCGGTGCATTGACACATTCAGCACCGATTTTGGATATCTCCCTGAAAAATTTGCACGCAGTGTGAAAAGGTTGAGGTAGTAGGTGTGAATGGAGAGGAACGTAGAAAAAAACTGTTGCACAATTTGAGCAATCATCAAGCAGTCTCCGGCGCGGATCTGGCGAAACGTCTGGGTGTCAGCCGTCAGGTGATTGTACAGGATATTGCGTTGCTCCGGACATCCGGGAAGAAAATTGTATCTACCAATAGAGGATACCGGCTGGAAGACGATACCCAGCCGTCCCGGGTGTTTAAGTTGTATCATACACCGGACAGATGTGAGGAGGAATTGAATCTGATTGTGGACTATGGCGGGCGCATTGAAGATATTTTTGTCTATCACAAAGTGTATAATGTATTGAAAGCAGAAATGAATGTGCGTTCCAGAAAAGATGTGGCACAGTTTATGGAACAGATTCGTACCGGAAAATCCTCTCTTCTTTCTATGGTGACAAGTGGATATCATTACCATACCATTTCGGCAGATACGGAAGAGGATTTGGATGACATACAGGC
>ONWL01000246.1 GCA_900321525.1 uncultured Eubacteriales bacterium | reverse complement strand
TTAAAATTCATCCAGAAACAGCCGAAACCACAGCGGATCAGAATCATGCAAGCGATTCAGGCTCTTCCGTCCGGTGACGTAAAAAAGTTGAAGGGTGACAATGAATTGTATAGACTACGTGTGGGTGACTACCGTGTTGTGTATAAAATTGATGACGGTCTGCTCCTGATCACGGTTGTGAATGCAGGCAATCGTGGACAAATATACCGTGAATTATAATTTTGCGCCGGCGCAATTTCTGTGCCGGTGCGCTTATATTTTTATTGGTATCCTGCTTTCCATGGTTACAATGTAAAAGAATCTCTGTTCCGCTTTCTCACAGAACAGAGACCCATTTACACAATATGGTCTTGAAGCCATCAACAATGACTTTACAACACTTCTACCAGACAACTATGCCTTTTACTCTTTCGATCATAGGCAATTCCCACTGCCAGAATTCTTCCCGTATATTTCTTCTTTTCTCCCATCTTTGGAGCAAAACGCAGAGCATACTGTTTCTCCCGAATCTGGGCAATGGCTTCTTCCGGTGTATGTTCCACCTTTAACTCAAGAATGATGCAATCTGCACTTTTATCTACTTCCGGATAAAAAATGAAATCCACATATCCCTTTCCAGCCTTATCTTCACGCTCTATCCGGTAAAAATCTCTTGCCGCCAAATATACCAGATTCACTACCGCAGTCAATTCTACTTCACTGTTGTAATGGAACAATGGCACTTCTGTATTATGTGCAAATTCTAAAATTTCTGCCATTGTATCTACGTCTCCTGACAATGTGGCTTTCAACATCTTTTCTGAATTTTTCGCCAATTGGTATACATATCCCAATGACTGTTCTTTCTGCATCATATTACCAAACTGTCCCATCAATTCCTTATTCGGAATAGAGACCAGACCATTTTCACAGCTCAAGAATCCATACACTACCATTGCAGAAAAAATTTCATCCTTTGTTTCTAATGTGGTGGATGTAGCGGCATATTCCTGAATTTTTGCCATGACAGGAATGCCCGATACCATCAATGCCAAATCTTCCCGCACATCTGCCACATTCTTTTCCACATAATAAGAAATCTCATCATATGGTCCGGAACTGGTCCAATAGCTTCCCAAATGGTTAAAACTCAATGCCTGTACAACAGAACGAGGATTATACACTCGCTCTCCGCTGGCAGTATGGTATCCATCATACCACTCTCTCAATCCATCCCTGCTGACCATGGGATTTTCACAGCGTTGCAAATACCGTTCATAAAGCACATCTACTTCTGCTTCTGTAAATCCAAAGTCATCACTAAATTCCCATGAACCTGCCATCGTAAACTCTGTAAACATATTTAACTCAGAGCCACTGGAATACTTGGCAATGGGCAAGATCCCCGTCATATAAGCCAACAATACATACGGCTTATCCTTCAATAAATTTCTTAAAAAACCAAGATATGCTTCCTTATCCTGTTCTGTGATAAACTTCTGATGAAAGATATAATCCCACTCATCCAATACAAATATAAATTTGGCATCTTCCGTCTCTGAAATCTCACTGAGCACGTCCCAGACTGCATCTTCCTCACTGATTTCATAATTTGGATAAGCCTGCTGTAAATCCTTCCTGAATTTACGTTCGATTCGTGCAATATATTGAGCATAAGATTGACAGTTTTGGGGCAGTTCATGAAAAGAAATAAAGATCACATCGTACTGATTCAAATGCTGATGATACTGTGGATCTTCTGCTATCTTTAACTGGTCAAACAGCTCACTGGTATCCCTGCTTCTTCCAAAAAACGCAGCAATCATATTTGCCATCACTGTCTTCCCGAAACGTCTTGGTCTGGTCAGACAAATGGCATTGCTACCAGTTTGAACCAGCAAAAACAGTTTTGCAAGCATCCTTGTCTTATCCACAAAATAGGGTTTTTCTGTTTCATATTTATATAAATTAGGTATTCTCTTGCTGTTTAAATAAAATCCCATACCGTACAATGCCTCCTCACTGTCTGACCGCCACCAATCTTACGAACGCTGTGCACTTTTTCCATTTACACCGCTGCCGTAGATCCTGTTACCGGCTTACTTCCTGAAACTTCTGCACCAGACACTCCTTCTGGTAAAAAGCAATGCCATAACAAATGATCGTTCGATAGCCCTTTTCAAACTCTGTGGCATATCGTCTGTCATCAATCTGTCGGACAGCCTCCCTGCATCCACTCTGTAACTGCTCTGCTTTGCCCACATGCTTTGCTTCCACGATCATCACCCGTCTGTGGCTACGGTCTCGGATCACAAGGTCAGTCCGTCCTATACCATGCTCTCTGTTAGATTCCACATAGTAGCCTGCGCCTGCAAATACCCCCGCCAAAAACGCATGATAAAAGTCTTCCTTGTAATCATGATAGCTGATGGTATCAAACAACAGATCTGACAATAGGACAGTAGCGGTTTCCTCATCTCCGCCCCACAAAGCGCCAAACAAATCACTCCGGTCTACCGTTGCAATCTTCGCCTGAAACCACTCTACCACTGTCTTTCGGAAGATTTCCTTTACTTCCTCGTTTGGAATCTTCAAAAAGAACTTCCCGGCTCCTGCCTTCACACCTTCCGGCAATTCTGGTGCACTGGCCTGAGTCAAATACCCGGTCAAATATAATAAACTCCATAGATTGGATTCAGAAGCATGCACGGTATCATAAGTCAGATTCTGCTCTATCGTTTCTTCTATATAGCCGCCTGACAGCAACCTTTCAAACTTCTCATTGACAGCCAGATCCTGCCGCTCTCTACTGTTTGCAAGCTCAATAAAACTGCGCAGGATGCCATTGTGACTGGTATCCTCCCAATAATTTTTCGGTTCTATATCCGGCTGATCCT
>ONWL01000175.1 GCA_900321525.1 uncultured Eubacteriales bacterium | reverse complement strand
GTTTGTAGGAGAACATGCCAGAAAACACAAACAGCAGCTGCTGTGGAACTTGAAACGAGGCAAACGGCAGAAAGATCTGTATGTGATTACATTGGCAGATGGAAAGGGGAGAATACTGGAACTGTATCATGGAGATGCTTTGCAGATTCGGTATTTTCGCAATTCTGAGCGGGTGATTGTAGGTCTGGCCGTGGGACAGGAGGAAGCAGAGCAGGTACTGCTTCGACTGGTAGATACAGTTTATCGGGAAACCGGCGGCCTGAATATGAATCAGTATTTCGCATAAGAGAGGCAGCGTGAAATCAAAGCGAAAGCGTGTGTTCGGATAAAAGTTCTGATCAAAGGCGTTGGGTATTATAAACTTACTAACATATAAATATTTCGTCTAAAAAGAAGGGAGGGAGTGCTACGCATATCATATTGTTGTTATTGAAAATCGGATTATGGATTCTACTTGGTGTGATTGGGTTGGCACTGTTTCTCTTGATATTGGTTTTGGCAGTGCCTATTCGGTATCGGATCCGGGCAGAAAAATACGAAGCAGTCAATGGCAGGTTTCAGGTGACATGGTTACTCCATCTGATTTCCGTTGTATTGAAGATAAATCATAATCAGATCAGTCTGGGGAAAGTGAAAATTGCCGGTTTTACGGTGGCAGACTTTACACCGCTGAATGAGACGGAAGAAGAGAACTCAGAGGGCGCAGAGAACATAGAAGGGAAACTTCCTGATGGGCATGCGCAAGCGGTTATTACAAATCCTTCTGAAATTGCAGACAGTGATGGTGTTGTAGATGTAGAGACACTATTGCGGGATGAACGGAAGGCTGCAGAAAAGAAAAAAGAGAGCAGAAGAGAAAAGACGAGACGGGAAAAGAAACAAAAGAAAAAGGACATACAGCGGCAAAAAGAAAAAGAGCGGGAAGAAAAGCGGAAAAAGGTCCAGGCGCAAAAAGAAAAGGAAAAAGAAGAAAAACGAAAGAAGGCCCAAGAACAGAAAGAACAAGAAAAGGAAGCCCGAAGAAAGAAAAAACAGCAGGAGAGACTGGAAAAGCTCAAAAAGAAAAGAGTTGAACAAAAGCGGGCGGCTGCAGCCAAACAGAACGGGGAAAAGAAGTCCATACAGCAGAAAGTGCAGGAACGGTTTGAGAAATGTTGTCTTATGGTGAATCAGGGACTGGATCAGTTAGATCAGTGGATTGATTTGACAGTGAATCGAATCGACCAGATCGCAGACAAGATCGATTCGATAGAGGATCTTCTTACGGATACAGTGACGGTGCGAACGCTCCACAGAGGGTGGAAGGCAGTGAAAAAGATGGTACATCACCTGCTGCCGGTACGCGGCAGCGGAAATTTGCGGATCGGTCTGGCAGAGCCAGCTGCTACTGGTCAGATGTGTGGGGTACTGGCAATGCTGATGCCCTTTTATGGAAAGCATCTGGAATTGATACCGGATTTTGAACAGCAGATTGTGGAAGGAAAGGTGTCCTGTAGAGGCAGAATCCGGCTGGGATATCTGGTGTGGAGGGTCTTGTTGTTGATTTTAAACAGAGATTTCTGGTATGTGGTAGGGCAGCTCAAGTCGTTGAGAGCAGAGCCAAAAGAGACTGGAAAACAAAAAGATAGATAGAAAGGCATGGTACAAACAATGAGCAAACAAACTAATATTCAGACATCTGTAGATTCTTTGTTAAGAGGAATGGAAGGTTTTATTTCTTCCAAAACAGTCATTGGGGAACCGGTCACTGTCAATGATACCATCATTTTGCCGTTGATTGACGTGCAGTTTGGAATCGGTGCAGGTTCTTTTGGGGGTACCAGAGACAAGACAGCAGGCGGTATGAGTTCCAAAATGTCTCCCAATGCAGTACTGATCATTCAGGGTGATTCCACCCGATTGGTCAGTGTGAAGAACCAGGATACCGTGACCAAGATCATCGATCTGGTACCGGAACTGGTCAATCGTTTCAGTGCAAAGCCTGTGAAGACAGATGAGGATATCGATGCAAAAGTAGAAGAAATCTTAAATCCACAGGAAGACTGACCAGAGAAGAGCATCTGAGATCTGATGTAGACACACTGAGACAAAATAGAAAACGTATGAAAGCAAATCAGAGCGCATATACTGTATCAAAGTACGCAAACGAACCTTCGGGAATCTTCGGGAAACGGAACTTGTATGAAACGGATATGCGGTCTGATTTTTTTTTGGACGGGAATCGGAATGATGATCATGATGTTTGCACCGGTATGCGTTTGCTCTATTTTTGTGATGCTGCTGTTGCTGTTGATCGGATACAATTTGTTTTGTTGGTAAAGTAAAGGGGAGTCTGGTATGAGAGTGCGAAAAAAGGAGAAAGCTGACTTACACAACTTTCTCCTTCTTCAGAAATCCATATACTTGTCCATTATGCTCTCTCAACAGCATTAGATCTTAAACAGGATGTACAAACGTTCATTGTCTTCACACCGCCGTTTACCTTTACTCTAACGGACTTTACGTTAGCACTCCACATTTTGTTGGATCTTCTATGGGAATGGCTTACTTTATTTCCAAAATAAGCACCCTTGTCACATACGTCACATCTTGCCATAATTGCACCTCCTTACAAGCTCATACAAACGCTACTATAACAGAATTTCAGCGCTTTTGCAAGCTTTTTTTGCAAAATATTGAAAAAATGTCTCTGTTACAAAAAAATCATAGAAAGGATATTCACTTTTAGACAGAAATAGGCTATAATAAGATGGTCTATGTGAGTTTGTAAGCAGACTTACAGCAGGTGTATTGAATGGTGCGTGTGAAGCACGCAGAAACGAGGTACTATATGAAAGGACATATCAGTAACAAATTAGGAGCCGTTTCCATTGATGAAGAAGTCATTGCGAGATATGCCGGCTCTGTTGTAGTAGAATGTTTTGGAATTGTAGGTATGGCTGCCGTCAGCATGAAGGACGGTCTGGTAAAGATTTTAAAGAAGGAAAGTCTGACACACGGTGTGAATCTGGAGATTGTGGACAATAAGCTGCATCTGGGCTTTCACGTGATTGTCGCTTATGGTGTCAGTATTCAGGCTGTTTCAGAGAATCTGATGGAGAATGTGAAGTATCGTCTGGAAGAATTCACTGGTCTGGAAGTAGAAGAAATCAACGTATATATCGATGGTGTCAGAGTCATTGATTAAGAGAAGGATGCTGTAAGGAGGACAAAGTTGTGTCAACAAGTACGATAGATGCTGCACTGTTACAGAAGATGTTTTTGGCAGGTGCCAGAAATCTGGAATTGAATAAAGAATGGATCAATGATCTGAATGTATTCCCTGTACCGGATGGAGATACCGGTACCAATATGACATTGACGATCCTTTCTGCTGCCCGTGAGGTGAGCCAGATTGAGGAACCTACAATGGAGAAGCTGGCAAAGGCCATTTCTTCCGGCTCCCTGCGTGGTGCGAGAGGAAATTCCGGTGTAATTTTGTCACAGCTGTTCCGTGGATTTACCAAGGAAATCAAAACCACTACAGAGATCGATACACTGGTACTGGCATCTGCTATGGTGCGTGCGGCAGAAACTGCATATAAGGCAGTTATGAAGCCAAAGGAAGGTACCATTCTGACTGTGGCAAAAGGGATGGCAGAGAAGGCATCCGAGCTGGCACAGACAGACATGGAACTGGGCGATATGATGAAGGCCATCATTGCACATGGAGATGTGGTTTTGAGCCAGACACCAGAATTGCTGCCGGTTTTGAAACAGGCAGGTGTAGTGGATTCCGGCGGACAGGGACTGATGCAGGTGGTAAAGGGAGCAGTAGATGCTTACTTTGGAAAGGAAGTAGAACTGGTATCCTTTGAAAGTACACCAAAGGCAGTTACGGCAGTACCGGAGACGGAAGAATTGGAGACAGCAGACATTAAGTTTGGCTACTGCACAGAGTTTATCATTATGTTAGAGCCAGGCAAGGCAGAATATCATGAGCAGGAATTAAAGAGTTTTCTGGAATCCATCGGAGATTCTATTGTATGTGTATCAGA
>ONWL01000173.1 GCA_900321525.1 uncultured Eubacteriales bacterium | reverse complement strand
GTCATCTTGATGAACCAGGATTCTCTTGCATAATAGATCAGTGGGGTGTCACATCTCCAGCAGTGAGGATAGCTGTGCTCAAACTTTGGCGCTGCATACAGCAGTCCTCTCTCATCCAGGTCTTCTAATACCATCGGATCTGCTTTCTTGACAAATACCCCTGCCCACTTGGTACCTTCTGCCATCTCACCCTTGGAGTTGACCATCTGTACAAACGGGAAGTTGCCGTACTTCTTGCAGACACGGGAGTCATCTTCACCAAATGCCGGTGCAATGTGTACGATACCGGTACCATCTGTCATGGTTACATAGTCATCGCATACCACATAAAATGCCTTCTGTCCTGCTGCAACGGTTGCATAGTCATACAGCGGCACATACTCAGTAAACTCTAACTCCTTACCGGTATAAGTTTCCAATACAGTGTACTCGTCTCTTAAAACACTTAACAGCGCCTGTGCCAGAATATAGATCTTGCCATCCTCACAGGAAACTTTTGCATAGGTTTCAGACGGATTCACACAAAGGGCTACGTTAGAAGGCAGTGTCCACGGCGTGGTAGTCCATGCCAGGAAATAGGTATTGTCCTGACCCTTTACCTGGAAGCGCACCATGGCAGAACGTTCCTTCACATCCTTGTATCCCTGCGCCACCTCATGAGAAGACAATGCAGTACCGCATCTTGGACAATAAGGCACTACCTTGTAATCCTTTACCAACAGACCCTTATCCCAGATCTGCTTCAATGCCCAGAACTCAGACTCGATGAAAGAATCATGATAAGTTACATAGGGATCGTCCATATCTGCCCAGAAGCCAACGGTCTTGGAAAAATCTTCCCACATGCCCTTGTACTTCCAGACACTTTCCTTACACTTTCCAATGAATGGCTCTAAGCCATAGCTTTCAATCTGCTCCTTGCCATCAATGCCAAGCAGCTTCTCTACTTCAATCTCTACCGGCAGACCGTGGGTATCCCAGCCGGCCTTACGCGGTACCTGATAGCCCTTCATGGTACGATATCTTGGAATCATATCCTTGATGGTACGGGTGAGAACATGACCAATGTGCGGCTTGCCATTGGCAGTTGGCGGTCCGTCATAAAACATATAGTGAGGACCTTCTTTGCGGCTTTCAATACTCTTCTGGAAGATCTCATGGTCTTCCCAAAACTGTTCCACTTCTTTTTCACGACCTACGAAATTCAGGTCAGTGGTCACTTTACTGTACAACATGGTACACGTCTCCTTTCATCCAGGCACCGGTTTCTCGACATTTGCAAAACTCCAATCACTTTCTTGAAGTGCTGTCTTCGTACGCAATATGGCTTTCTCAGACAAGCTTCCGCCAGGTGAAAACGCAACGGATACTAAGCTTTTTGATCGCAATTACTCTCAAAAAGCAAGTACCGGCGTTTTCAATGGTCTTCGAAAGCCATATTTGCCTCCCTTGCCAGCACATACCAATTTTTTGCTGGTTTCGCAAATGCTGAAGCACTTTACGTAACAGAACTCTTCTGTTACACCAAAAAGCCCTCCGTCCGCAAAGGACGAAGGGCAAACTTCGCTATACCACCTGTGCTGCATACTAACATATGAGGCTCCTGTAACGGTGAGCATCCGGCGCATCCTACCGATTCCGGTTCGGACTGCAACTTGGGAGTGATTTTCGATGATTCTCTTACTGGCATCGGGCTTACACCATCCCCGACTCGCTGAGGCGTTCACGAGAAACTCTACTGTCTCCTTCATCGTCTTTCCACATATTTGTCTATACAGATCATCTGTATGAACCCTATTATAGGCAGAGGAAAATGGTTTGTCAAGATGGATTTTCAATTGATTCCTCTAGTGCGGTGGAATTTACCTCTGCACTGGAATTTACTATTTCAAGTCAGCTTGATTCCTCTAGGAACATAACTTTTTATTTTTTCTTTTAGTGTTTCAATCTCTGTTTCAAAGGATCGCTCCACTTTTCATTCTTTCTCTGACTTGCGTACATTGCTTTTCTGTCCACACAAAGATACCGTTTCTCCATCCCATTCCTCTGCGGTATCTAAGTTCCTCTTCCACCGGCGGATTTCCCGGGCAGGAGCCACTACACCCGATCACTACTTATGCCCTGTTAAACTTTTCTTTGGATTGCTTACAGCGTGGACACTTCCAATCCTCCGGCAATTCCTCGAAAGCGACTCCTTCATGTTCGGCAGGATCATACACATATCCGCAAATGGAACAAACATATCGACCGGACGCTTCCTGTTTGGAAAAGTCATAAGATGCAAACACTGTTTCAACCGGGTGATCTAAATCCATCACCCGCTTTGCCTCCAAGCTTTCATATCCCTGGGGCGTATGGGTTCCGCAATAAACAGTAGGATGATTACGAACAAATTCGCGCACCCGATCCATCGTTTCCCTTGCAGCCGCAAGATCATCAAACACCACGGACAGCTTATTCTCATAAAGTGCCTCATCCACATAGGTAATGTCGCCGTGAATCATATAAAAAAGAGAACCATCCTCTACAATGACGATGCTGTTGCCGGCAGTGTGTCCCTTTGCTTTGATGAATCGAATTCCCTCACAAATTTTTTCACTCTCCGGGAAATTATAATAGGCACCGTCTGCAAACCGGACAGGAACCAGATTGGGAATCCCCTGAAGTTCATCGGCAGACAATTCCTCTTCATTCACATAAATTTTGGCATTTGGGAACGATCTCAGTTCTCCGGAATGATCGCTGTGCCTATGCGTCAGCAAAATCTTCGTCACTTGTTCTGTCTGATAACCAAGTGCTGCAAATGCCTCCATATAGCTACAGATATCCCTTCCTGTAAAACCAAAACTCGTTTCATCCGGCTTTTCTTCCGGTGTCCCGGCCGGCAGTCCAGTATCCACAAGGATTACCTCTTCCCCTGTATCGATCAGATAATTTTGCAGACTTCCACGATACCGAATGTTTGGATCAAACTTGTCTGCCCCCTCTTGTTTGATACTACTGTAGATCCAATTCCACAGGACAATGATCCGATCCAAGCACCTGAGAATGGATCTTTGCGTCAAGCAGACGCCCCGTCAGGCTTTCTGATACAACAAAATAATCGATGCGCCATCCTGCGTTCTTAGCACGCGCCTGAAACATATAGGACCACCAGGAATAGGCTCCTTCCAGTTCCGGATAAAAATGCCGGAAGGTATCCACAAATCCGCTCTCTATCACCTTGTCAAAACAAGCTCTCTCTTCATCCGTAAAACCTGCATTTTTGTGATTGGTTTTTGGATTTTTCAGATCGATCTCCTGATGCGCCACATTCAAGTCTCCGCAGAAAATAACCGGCTTCTTTTCCTCTAGTTTTTTCAGATAATTCAAAAAATCCCGTTCCCACTCCATACGATATGCCAATCTGGTCAATTCTCTCTGGGAATTGGGCGTGTAAACCGTCACCACATAATACGCTTCAAACTCTGCAGTAATCACTCTGCCCTCTTTGTCATGCTGTTCCATTCCAATTCCATACGTTACTGCAATGGGCTCTGTTTTTGTGAAAAGCGCAGTTCCGGAATACCCTTTTTTCTCCGCATAATTCCAGTATTGATGATATCCAGGCAATTCCAAGTCAAGCTGCCCTGCCTGCAGCTTGGTTTCCTGCAAACAGAACAGATCCGCATCTACTTCATTGAAAAAATCCAAAAAACCTTTCTGTACACAGGCTCGCAGGCCATTTACATTCCATGATATCAATTTCATATGTATTCTCCTTTTTTTAACTTCTCTTGTTGTAAAAATACATAGGCACTTGCGAAATTCTTTGCACCAACCATAAAACAGCCTGTACATCAGAATTTTTTTCATCTAAAAAAATTCATCATACCTGCTTTGTCCGGCCATTTCCGATCACTTCCACCAGAGCCGTATATTCTCTCAAATACATGCCGCGCTTCATTTCATCACAATCTGCATATTCATTATGCTTTGCAAACACTTCTATTATTTCATTTACCGGTAACCACCTGGGTTCCATCCCCACCTCTTTTTCCCGATCGGTAAGATTCCGT
>ONWL01000169.1 GCA_900321525.1 uncultured Eubacteriales bacterium | reverse complement strand
ATAAGGCGACAGTGTTCCTGTGGTTACTTTGGCAATATCCAAAAGGGTATCGTCATCATCCACCCAGGAAATGGTATGTTCTGCTTCCAGTGCTTTTTTGGCTGCATTGAGTATAGTCTGTGTTGCATAGGTCGCACCACTGACCGTATCCACCCCATCCAAGGTAGCTGCTGTGGCTGGTTGATCGGCCACACGCTCCTGTACCCAGATAAGCGCTTTGTTCAGGAAGTTATTGTTTATCGTTGAAGTATTCGCAGCTGCAGTGACCCCCTTGATGACGCCATCTTCTACAACCACGCTCACAGTAGGTACATAATTAAAGTTCTGTACAGTCTCTGTTCCGTCAATGTACTTGCCGTCTTCTGCCGCAGTCTCCGGTGCAGTTACCGTCACCTTAAATCTGGCAGATACCAGCTGCGTCCCTTCTGTCTGATTCGTCCCATTCAAATATTTGGAAAATGTCATGGTCAAATACGTTTCGCCTGGATTTTCCGGCAGTACAAACCATACATCTTTCTCTTTGCTTTCTGCAATTGTTTCATCCTCTGAACGCAGTGAAATATAAAACTCATTTGTGGTATAATTTTTCACCACACCATTTTCTTTCAAAACGGCAGTTGGCCATACATACGTCACGCCATCTTCTTCAATCACAAGACTTGCACCGGTACTCTCACCTGTTGCCAGATCATAGGTAATATCTTCTACTGCCAGTTCATAAGCCTTTGCTTTTTCTGTGCTGTCGTAAGCTGCAGTGTAATCTACATTGGCCGTTACAAAAGTGCTGACAGACGGATTCCATTCTTTGAAAGTATACTGATAGTTGGCATCCTCTGCCTTCGTAGGATCGACTCCATCATAACTGGTGCGTGTACCATATTTTACATTGGAATCTGTTTCTAATGCGGAACCATCCTCATTCAACCATCTGACCGTATATGATCCCTTCGGTTCTTCTGACAATGCCTGTTGCAGTTCTGCACGTACTGCTGTGCTGGCGTAAGTGGCACCGGATACCGTATCAATGTCATCTACTGCAGAAGCCGGTTGCCCGATCAACTGTGCCTTATATGCATTGACGGTGTCCTCTAAGAAGGACAGGTTCATGTCATTGGTATCTGCGTCTGCGGTAATGTCTGTAATCTTACCATTTTCTACGGTCACTGCCACGATTGGGGTATAACCGAAACGTGCAACTGTGGTACTGTTGTCACCATACACTCCATCCGCCTTGGCAGGTACATCCTGCTGCGTCTCTGGAATCGTCACTGTGGGAGATGCCACAGAAACCAGTGCAGAACTTGCACTGCTGCTTTCATAAACACCGGCATTGCCACTATTAGAAGTCAAATTGCTTCCGGTCTTTTTTGCGGTCAACCCGGAAATGGTAACCACCAGCGGGGTTCCATTGTAATTTCCTGTGTAATCATATCCGGTTACCGTCACCAGACCACTGGTCTGATTAAATGTTTTGGTACCATTGCCGGAAGTGATGGTTACGACCGCCGCTGAAGTATTAAAGTTGGCAGTATTGATCGTATCTTTCAACACCGCCCCAGTTCCAATGCTGTTACCGGAACCAGAAGATGCGCCTGTTGGTACATATAATGTATAAAGCGGTGTGCCACTGGATTCGTAAATATCTTTATCTGTAGATTTTACACCCACACTACTACTGTTTCGAGATGTAGTCGTACTGCCACCAGTAGTCAACCAATACTTCGTACTGCCTACCAGAAAATATGCAGCATACTTGTAATCTCTACTGCCACTGCTGTCTACCTGTACTTCATAGTATGTGTTATTGTAATGGTAGTAAAAACCTCCATTTTTTAATACGTTATAAGTATATTTTGCTTTCGAAGCAGCATCTGCTACATACTGCACACTTGTGGAAGAACCGGTATACTTTTTATAAAGCATGGGATACCCTTTATCCGCTCTGGATTCATAAATTGTCTTTGTGGTTTCCTTCTCCCCTACATCACTCTTTTTGGTAGTGATTGGTTCTTCCAAGTAATAAGTGGTACTTTCCGCTTTAAAATATGCAATATACGGTTTCTTACTTTCACTGCCGCTGGTATCTGCTGTGATAGCATAATAGTTGCCATTCAGCAAGTAATAATAACCGCCATTTTTCAATGTAGAATATGTGTACTCTTTTCCATATCCGTCCTGAATATAATCAGAACCTGAAGTGGATGTAGCTGCCCCCTTAATGGCATATGCTGTCAGACGAATGCTGTATGTGTCATCACTGTTATGAATCAATTCCTTGGTCAGGCTCAAATCATTTTCTGTTGCTGCGGCAGGATTGGTGATGGTCACATCTATGGAATCACCGCTGCCAGTTCCAGAACCCGTACCTGTATCGGTTTCACTTCCAGAACCTGTTCCAGTGCCGCCGGAAGTCGGTGCGCTTCCCAGTGCCAGCTGGGCAGCCTCTTTAATCAGTTTTGAGGAGTTAGTGGCTTTGGAAACGGTATCCACGCCATCCGCTGCATTGGCAGTTGCCGCCTGATTCACTAACTGAGACTGGATACCAGACAATGCCTTATTGAAATAGCTCTTGTTATCACTACTTGTGACCGGACCGCTTCCGGTAACGGAAGTGATTTTCCCACCGGAAACCGTAATTGTTACAGTGGCACTGTACGTCTCACTGTCTTTTTTATATGTACTGTTACTTGTTGCAGTATACGTGCCATCTGCAATGATTGCGGCGGTACTGCCGGAGTCAGTACCGGTACCACTGCCAGAGTCAGAACCACTGCCAGTACCTGTGCCGCTTTCTCCGGTTTTATACAGCACACCACCTGTATACTTTGTGCTGGCACTGGACCACTCATGGGCACTGCCAGAATCATCCGACTTATCTTGTCTCAGATACCGAAGTTCTGTTCCGTTGCTCTTTGCACTCCGATATAACGTCACATAATACTTTGACCCAGATTTCGTGGCTGTGAGCTTACAGTATTCTCCATCTCCATCAATCCAGTAATAGGTCTCCGGGCCATCATAAATCATCTGCCACGATACCGTACCAGATGCACATGTGGTATAACCACTTGCTGCCAGTATATTGATAGGCAGTAAGCTGCATACCATGACCAACGCCAACATGAATGAGAATATACGCTTCTTCATGTAATTTCGTGTCTCCTTCTTCTTTTGATATATTTCAATAAAACCGTAACTGACGAATTTGATATAAAACCCATCATTCACATTTGTTTTTCGTCGTTAGTATACTCTAATATATGTTAGTTGTTAATGATAATATTTCTCATTTGCTGATTTGTGTCAGTTATTATAAAGAAAAAAAAGCCGCAAAAGTCCAAACCTTGTATCAAAACAAAGTTCAGACCTTTGCGGCTTTTTATCCTATGCATTTCATGATCCTCATACTGAGGCGGGATGGGATATCCGGCTCATCCTTTCATTGTAATCTCCACCTGGTTTCCGCCAAAAGCACTCCATATTGGATGCTCTGTCCCCCCTCCTGCCAGCAAATCCGCAGCATACTTCCGCTTAAATGATTCCCAATTCACCAAAACAAGTCAGCAGTCCGCACTTTCCTCTTGCACAACCGCCTCTCCCATCTCTTCTCGAATCCGCTCAATCAGTTCCAAATCCGCCGGCAGCCACTGTACCTCTTCTAACCGATCCTTTGTCAGCCACCGTGCCGCCTCTGCTTCTTTCAAAACCAGATCTCCCGATCGAACCACTGCCCAGAAACAATCCATGGAGAGATGAAAGGCTGGATAGGTATATTCAATGGTCATAATCTGCTCTCCCACTGTAATCTCCGTTTCCAGTTCTTCTTTGATTTCTCGAACCAGCGCCTCCTTTGGCGTCTCTCCCGGCTCAATCTTGCCGCCTGGAAATTCCCACCATCCTTCGAACTCCCCATAACCTCTGGCTGTGGCAAAAATTTGACGTTTGGTCTCAAAGTTGTCACAGATAACCGCCGCCACCACTCGTATTGTTTTCATATCCATTCCTTTCTTTCTGCTGAATTCTTTTCCTAAAACCTGCTTGGCTCTTTTCATCCTCTCTACACCTTCAGTTTTTCTCTATTCTATGAGTACTGCGCTCTCTTGTTAATATGATCAG
>ONWL01000061.1 GCA_900321525.1 uncultured Eubacteriales bacterium | reverse complement strand
AGGTGATGCAAATCTGTAATCGGGAGAAGACAGACTTGTTGTTGGTTGCAGGCGACTTGTTTCATGGTCAGCCGGGAAAGAAGGATTTAAAAGAAGTAGATTATCTATTCTCCACGCTGGAGCATACCAAAGTGGTGCTGATCGCAGGCAACCACGACTGTATCCGAAAAGGCAGTGCCTATGCAGACTTTACGTGGAATGAAAAGGTGGTGTTCCTTTCGGAAGACCACCTGCAAAGTGTTACATTGCCGGAACTGAATACCACTGTCACTGGATTCAGCTATCATTCCAGAATAGCAGAAGGTTCCACTTTGGCAGATGTGAAGCCTTCCGCCAACAGCCGGTATGAGATTTTGATTGCCCACGGCGGAGAAGGTACGTGCTGCCCTATGGACTATACCCGGTTGGGACAGGCTGGTTTTGATTATGTGGCATTGGGACACATTCATAAGCCCAGAATTTGGGAAGAGTATTCTATGGCATACAGTGGTTCTTTGGAGCCTACAGACTGCAATGACAGGGGAGAACGCGGCTATATTTCCGGTACCATTACAGAAGCCGGAACGGCTTTTTCCCTGATTCCCCTTTCTATGCGGCAGTACATCAACATTCGAGGGACTGTGCGTCCCGGCAGCACCGTAGGTTCTGTCAGTGATCGGTTGAATAAAGCCATCGTCTATTATGGAAAGCAAAATATTTATTCTATTACGCTGAATGGTACATATGATCCGGATGCGCCTTTTGATATCAATGAATTGCGGCTGGATGGAAATATCAGCCGTGTGGTGGATGAGACAAGACCGGATTTTGATTTGGAAGCACTGCAGGCAGAACACAGTGAAGATGTGATTGGCATGTTTATTGCATCACTGAATACAGACCCGTCAGATGTAATCCGGCAAAAGGCCATTGATTATGGCCTGCAGGCTTTGTTAGGAGAGTAGCAGGGAGGGCAGATGGTTTGATTATCAAAAGTATAGAACTGACACATTTTGGAAAATTTCATGGAAAAAAAATGGAATTTCGGCCGGGACTGAATGTGTTTGCTGCACAAAATGAAGCTGGAAAAACCACCATTCACGCCTTTATCAGAGGCATGTTTTACGGAATTGAGCGGGGCAGGGGCCGGGCCTCTAAAGAGGACCGGTATCTGCACTATGAGCCCTGGGAAAACGCCGGCGCATATGAAGGAAAGCTGCGGTTTGAAAAGAATGGCGTAACTTATCGCATCGAGCGAAGCTTTTTAAAGACAAACCGGTATTTGCGATTGTATGATGAGACTAATGGAGTGGAGTTGACACCGGCAGAGGAGCAATTGAATCGTTTGTTAGAGGGGATGACCGAAAGCAGTTTCATCAATACCATTAGTATTGAGCAGCTTCGCTCTGCCACAGACAAAGAATTGATTGCAGAGTTGCGGAATTTTGCCATTAATATGGGCAATACCAGAAGTACCAGCATTGATATGACACGTTCCAAACATGTGTTACGGAAAAAGAAAAAGGAATTTCAAGGAAAATTGTTGCCAGAGGCAGACAAGGAGTTGTCTGTTGCGGAGCAGAAATACGAGCAGATTTGTGCCAAAAGCATGGCATTGATGGAAGAGCGGGATCGGTTGGAGCGGGAGTTTGGGGCAAAGAACAACCAATTGCAGGGAGATATCAGCCAAATGAAGTTGCTACGGGCTTCCAGAGAGACGGAATATAAAGATTTGGGTAATCAGCTTCAGGAAAAGTATGAAGAACGGAATGCCTATGCGGATAATCGTAAAGGTCTCTGGCTGACAGCCGGAATTGGGTTTGGTGTGCTGGCATTGATTGTACTGATTGGTCTTGTGTGCAGTATGGCATCGGTACAGATTCCGTTTTTCTCCAGATTCTGGCCGTTTGTGGCACTGTTCGTTCTTCTCATCTGCGTGGTGGGATTGGTCATACAGTCCCAGAGATGGAAGAAAACCCTGAAAGAGATGGATGGGGAAATCAAACGGATGCAGGCAGATCAGGAAGCATTGCAGACCGATACTACGGTGTCTCAGGGAGAATTGTCCTGTGAAAATCTGCTTCAGCAGGTACAGGAAATTTCTGATTCCAGAAATCGGGCAGAGTGGGAGTTGGAAGCACTGTTAAAAGAGCAAAGAGAGCAGGAAGGCAGACTCCAGGAATTGTATGAACAGACGGAGCAAAATGAGAAGTATCGTCAGGAGATTACGGCCATCGATTTGGCATTGAAGCAGTTTGACATCCTCACAGAAAAGATTCACGATACCTTTGGTGTGCGGCTGAATCAGGCAGCCTCCGATTATTTTGCCCAGATCACGGAAGGCAAATATACTGATTTGAAGATTGATGACAATATGAATATTTATGTGAATACACCAGATCGTCTCATTCCCATTGAGCAGTGCAGTCGGGGTACCATCGAGCAGATTTATCTGTGTATTCGGCTGGCGGCTTCCGGCATCTTAAGTCCAAAGGAGTCTATGCCAGTGGTGTTGGATGATGTATTTGCCTACTATGACAATGAACGTTTGGCAGAGACGTTGAAGATATTAAGGCGGATGAAAAACCAGGTGATCGTCTTTACTTGCCACACAAGGGAAAGTAGCTGGGTGAAGCAGCAGAAAAAATCGTAAGACAAAGAATATTTTAGGACTTGCAAAATAAGGAAATTTCTGTACAATAGAACTGTTGGGTCATGTTGATCCGGCAGTTTTATTGTATGTTATGGTATGATAAGGAGAGCAGAAATGATTAGTGCAAATGGAATTACACTGCGTCTTGGTAAAAAGGCGCTGTTTGAAGATGTAAACATCAAATTCACAGAAGGCAACTGTTATGGTCTGATTGGTGCCAACGGTGCCGGTAAGTCTACTTTCCTGAAGATTCTTTCCGGAAAGTTGGAACCAACCAACGGTTCTATCGTGATCACACCGGGACAGCGTTTGTCTGTGCTGGAGCAGGATCACTTTAAATATGATGAGGAAACTGTTCTGGATACTGTTATGATGGGCAATGCCAGACTGTTTGAGATTATGAGAGAAAAGGACGCCATCTATATGAAGGAAGACTTTACCGATGAAGATGGAATCCGTGCCAGCGAGTTAGAGGCAGAGTTCGCCACCATGAACGGATGGGAGGCAGAGTCGGATGCGGCCAGTCTGTTAAACGGTCTGGGCATTGAGACAGAGCTGCACAGCAAGCGGATGGGCGATCTGACCGGTAGTGAGAAGGTGAAGGTATTGCTGGCAAGAGCTTTGTTTGGCAATCCGGACATTCTGCTGATGGACGAGCCAACCAACCATTTGGACCTGGCAGCCATCAGTTGGTTAGAAGAGTTCTTGATCAACTTTGAAAATACAGTCATCGTGGTATCCCATGACCGTTACTTCCTGAACAAAGTCTGCACTCACATTGCAGATATTGATTATGGTAAGATTCAGCTGTATTCTGGTAACTATGATTTCTGGTATGAGTCATCCCAGCTGATGATTCGTCAGATGAAGGAGCAGAACAGAAAGAAAGAGGAGAAGATCAAGGAGTTACAGGAGTTCATCCAGAGATTCTCTGCCAATGCGTCTAAGAGTAAGCAGGCAACTGCCAGAAAGCGTGCATTGGAGAAGATTGAGTTAGATGAGATTCGTCCTTCCTCCAGAAAATATCCATATATTGATTTCCGTCCAGAACGTGAGATTGGAAATGAAGTCCTGACCGTCAGCGGACTGAGCAAGACCATTGACGGGGTAAAGGTATTGGACAATGTGAGCTTCACCTTAGGCAGAAATGATAAAGTGGCATTTGTGGGCTCCTATGAGCTGGCTAAGACCACGCTGTTCCAGATTTTGATGGGTGAGATGGAGCCGGATGAGGGTACGTACAAGTGGGGCATTACCACCAGCCAGACCTATTTTCCAAAGGACAACACAGCAGAGTTTGATAGCGATCTGGTCATCTATGACTGGTTGCAGCAGTACTCTCCTGTGAAGGATATCACCTATGTGCGTGGTTTCTTAGGACGGATGCTCTTTGCCGGGGATGACGGTGCCAAGAAGGTTCGTGTCCTGTCCGGAGGAGAGAAGGTACGCTGCCAGCTGTCCAAGATGATGGTCAGCGGTGCCAATGTACTGGTATTTGATGAGCCTACCAACCATCTGGATATGGAATCTATCACAGCACTGAATAACGGTATGATCAAGTTCCCGGGTGTGATCTTATTCTCCTCACGCGACCATCAGATCGTAGAAACCACGGCAAACCGTATCATTGAGTTGCTGCCAGGCGGATACATTGATAAGATAACTACTTATGACGAATATCTGGCCAGTGATGAGATGGCAATGAAGCGTCAGATTTATACCGCCAGCGCGGAGGAAAGTGAAGACGATTAAACAGAATGAATACCACAAGATTAAAAGCATTGGCTGTGGTGTGTATGCTCATCGATCATATGGGGGCTGTGTTATTTCCCCATTTGATTTGGATGCGCATCATTGGCAGGCTGGCATTTCCGATTTATTGTTTTGTGCTTTCAGAAGGTGCAGTGTATACCAAAAATTGGCTGGCATATGCTGGTCGTCTGCTGTTGCTGGCATTGGTGTCAGAAATTCCTTTTGATCTTGCCTTTTTTGGTGGCGTCTGGTATCCGGGGTATCAGAATGTATTCTGGACGCTTTTGCTTGGATTGTGTGCCATTCGAATGAACCTGCTGGGTGATCGGTTGGCTGGCAAAATGAACGGATTGTCACAGGTGCAACTCCATCCTCTTGAGCAGAGGATTTTGAACTGGTGCAGTGGGTCTCGAAAACGGACAATGTGTGTGCAGATTTTGCTTGCATTGGTCATCCTGCTTGTGATCGGAGCAGGAGAGTTTGGAAAAACAGATTATGGCTGTGGTGGCGTATTGCTCGTCTGGTTGTTGTATGTTGCCAGAAAAATAGATGGAAAACTGGAAAAGAGAGAGGACAGTCAGCCAAACTGGGTGCGCACACACCGAAGGCAATTGTTTCAGGCGGGAATTATCGTAGTGATTGTATTTCTGTATGGGTATTCGGAATGGTTTGCGTCCCTTGCTGTTGTGCCAATCCTCTTTTATAATGGGCAAAGAGGCTATTGTCCTAAATGGTTACAGTGGGGCTTTTACTGGTTTTATCCGCTGCATCTGGTTATATTAGGAGTGATTCGGGTATTGTAAGAGCGAAAGGAATTTTGCACCAGGTTGGCGCAAAATTTATCACAGAAAATCACTTTAGTCAGTTGAGAGAGATTGAAGTAAGAGAAGAGCTGAAAAAAGAGATTCATAGGTAGGAATGGAATAAAAATAAAGATTCTCCCATACAATGATTGCAGGATTGCTTTTGTTGCATGGGGGCTTTTTGTATGAAACAATATTTCTTTGTAGCAATGTTTGTGACTTGTTTTTTTCTGTATGGATGTGCAGCAGGCGCAGACAAGAAGGTAGAAGACTTAGAGTATACCATTGTGGAGCAGGCAGATGTACCGGAAGAATTGCAAAAAATCATCGAAGAAAAGAAAGAAGCACCCTTTACCCTGACTTACACAGACAATGAATGTTTGTACATCGTGGCAGGGTATGGAGTGCAAAGCACAGGTGGGTATTCCATAGAAGTACCGGAATTGTATCTGACCAAGGAAAATATTGTCATTGACACCAACCTCATCGGACCTACTGAAAAAGCAGTGGCACTGAAAAGCTATCCTTATGTGGTGGTTATGACAGAGTATCGGGAACTGCCGGTGCTGTTTCAGTAGCACATATCATCAGGCAGATCCCAAAGTGTGTTGCATACAGACATACACTGATCATTCTGTGAAAAATTCATACCAGTTTCCCGGAAAACCCATTTCTTCTAGAAGTCTTTTCTGGGAAAGGTGTGGAAAATCAGGCAGACTGTCTGTGATGAGTCGTTCCAGATCCTCTGCCAGTATCCTGAAATCAGAGTGGGGCAATAAATAAAAACAGATTATCAAAAGGGAAAACAGATCATGCTTGCCTTGTACATATTGGTTGCCCTTTTTGGGGATGGAAAGTTTGTTGTGGACAGGCATATCCGGGATGTCTAAGTCACACTGATGGGCATAAAGCTGCTCGTTGTGGGCGCAGACATTGCGGAATCGATTCAATGTATTTAAAAACTGTCCTAACTGCCGCTCGTTGACAAAGTCAAACTTGCGGCTGATTTTGCTTTGTATGGAAAACTGTGTGACCTGATATAATTTTGCAAGAGTACCCATGGAAAAGGAGTGAATCAATACCCACAGAGGCACGTTGTGATATTTTTCCTGAGAATGACGGATATAACCATATTCGGAAGGTTTTTCCACATCATTGCGGAAACCCCGGATCAGACTATCCACCATGCGGCGGTTTTGCTCATTGTAATTATAATGTTCCGTCTGTAAATAAGCAGCTTGTTCATTGCCGTATTTTTCACAGAAACAATGAGAATAGCGTGCCTTCAAATGTCGTTCGATTTGCAGGATGTAATCTAAGAATAACATGCGCAGTTTGGTATCGAAATCATATAACCCGATGATCTCGTCAAACGTCACCCCATCATAGTACCGGCCGGTAGAGGGATTGCGGAAAGGGTGCTTGTAACCACCAAAGACGAAGAAATAGCTAGTTCGCTCTAATGTGCGCAGTGCGGCCTTCCGGTTGGGGATCAAAAGTCCCTTCTGTTCCTCCAGATATTCTAACTGTTCTTCATAATTCAAAAACCGCTTTGCCATGCGTTGTCTCACTTTCTTAATTATATAGTAACTGTTCAGTACTCTCACAATTACGGGCAAAAATCCATTCCAAATCGACTTTGTCGTTTGTGTTTTTGCCTGCATAACTCAGGATTTTGCTTGGCGAAACCTTCGCGGAATAGTGGCTCCTGAATAGTTACATTATATACAAAAAAGGGTTTCCGCAGAAACCCTCCTGGTCACAGTCCTCACGAGTATCTGTAACACTTCTGTACACAGTATAGCAGATGAAATAAAATTTGTCAAAAAACTTTGTAACATTTTTGCATTTTGGTTGTCTAATCAGTGATGAAATAAAAGGATACCAATGTCCGCAGGGAAAGGTGGTGAATCAAGTGTATGAAAAGACTGATATTTCCGAAGAAGTGCTGTGTGCAGAATATGAGGCAGTGTATCATTATGTCTGGATGCTTTGTGGGAATGCGGCAGATGCTCAGGACATTACCCAGGAAGCGTTTCTGCATGCAATGAAGAGGTTAGATCAGTTTGCAGGAAAGAGTAGTTTATATACGTGGCTTTGTGCCATTGCAAAACATATCTGGCTGAATCAGTGCAAGAAGAGGAAGAAAGAGATTTTGCCGGAATATGTGGAGGAGATCTGTGGCGATGAGAGAATTTCTCTGGAGCAGCAGATCGCAGATAAAGATGCTGCAATGGAAATTCACCGGGCATTGCATACCTTGCAGGAACCATACAAAGAGGTGTTTTCTTTGCGGGTATTTGGAGAATTATCCTTTGGAGAAATCGCTGGATTGTTTCAAAAGAGTGAGAGTTGGGCAAGGGTCACGTACCATCGTGCGAAAAAAATGATTTGCGAAATGCAAAAAATCAGAAAGGATGGGTAGGGAATATGAGCAGTTTGAA
>ONWL01000192.1 GCA_900321525.1 uncultured Eubacteriales bacterium | reverse complement strand
GATAGGGCTTGCAGGGACAGCACTCCTTGCAAGTGAAAAAGAGCAGTCCCTTTTGGCACGTTATACAGTGGATTTTGTGGAACATGCCAAGTCTATGAAAGCACTGGTACAGACCGGTGCAGAAATAGGCATTGCCGGAAATTTTCATGCGGTTATCCATAATGTATCCGAAGGAGGCATCTTGGCGGCATTGTGGGAATTGCTGGACAGTGCCGGATTGGGCATGGATATAGACTTGAAGCGGATTCCTATCCGTCAGGAAACAGTAGAACTGACCGAATACTTCGGCTTAAATCCTTATCAGATGCTGTCCACTGGCAGTTATTTGATGGCGGTAGAAGACGGACAGGCGTTGGTGGAAGCACTGGCAGAAGCCGGAATTCCCGCTTCTGTCATCGGTAAGACCACATCAGAAAAGGCCAGAATCATCAGGCGGGATGAAGAAGTGCGGTATCTGGATCGCCCGGCTATGGATGAACTGTACCGGGTGGGATTGTTATATTAGAAATGAAAAAATCGGGAAAATGAGTTTTTGGGATTATAATAAAGAAGAAAGGAATTAAGATGAATATTGTACTTCATGAGCCGGAAATTCCGGCAAATACAGGAAACATTGGACGGACATGCGTGGCAACGGGAACTAGTCTTCACCTGATTCGCCCACTGGGGTTTGAAATCAATGAAAAACAGCTAAAGCGTGCCGGACTGGATTACTGGGATAAGCTGGATCTGCACATTTACGACAGCTATGAAGATTTTCTTGCCCAAAATCCTGGTGCAAAGGTATATATGGCCACCACCAAGGCACACCAGATGTATACAGAGGTGTCTTATGACCCGGATTGTTTCATTATGTTTGGAAAGGAAAGTGCGGGGATTCCGGAAGAGATTCTGGTAGACCATGAGGCAGATTGTGTACGGATTCCTATGGGATATGACATTCGTTCCCTGAATCTGTCCAATTCTGTGGCGGTGATTCTCTATGAAGCATTGCGGCAGAATGCATTTTCCAGTATGGAGTTAGACGGACATCTGCACCGGCTCCAATGGAAGAGCGGGCAGTAGTGTGTAACAGAAACTATTCAGGGGACAATATTTCGCGAAGGTTTTGCGAAGCAAAATCCTGAGGTGTTCAGGCAAAAACACAAATGACGAAGTCGATATGGAATGGATTTTTGCCCGTAACTGTGAGGGGACTGAACAGTTACCAGAAGAGATATAAATGTAGAGGGGCAGGATGCCCGAAGGCCGACAAAAGCCCTTCAGGCATCCTGCTTTTCTTTGTCATGTGCAGTGGGTAATGTAAAGGTAAACTGTGTACCCACTCCAACCGTACTGATGACGTCGATGTGTTCCTTATGGGCAGTGATGATTTCCCGCACAATGGACAATCCCAAACCGGTGCCTTTTCGATCACGGCCTCTGGAACTGTCTGTTTTATAAAACCGTTCCCATATTTTATTCAGATTTTCTTTTGCGATGCCACAGCCATGATCTTTGATGGTCACATGTACCTTTTCTCCTCTGGTCAGAGTATCGATGGCAATGACCGAATCCGGTTTGGAGAACTTGATGGCATTGTCAATCAGATTGTACAAAACTTGTTGAATCTTATCCAGATCCGCATAGACATATATTTGTCTGGCAGAGTATGTAAATTCAAATGTAATCTTCTTTTCTATACACCGCCCTTCAAAAGTGGCAAGTATTTTCTTGATGACACCATTTAATTCAAAAGACTCCCAGTTCAGATAAGTTCCTCTTGTATCGAAACCATTTAATGTCAGCAGTCGCTGGGTCAGTTTATTCAGTCGGTCAGTTTCATCCAGTACGATGTGGATGTATTTGGAATATAGTTCCGTGGGGATGGTGCCATCCTCCATGGCTTCCAAGTAACCTTTGATGGAAGTCAGAGGAGAACGAAAGTCATGAGACACATTGGCGATGAATTTCTGCTGGTCTTCCGCAGTGGTATTCAAACGGGTTGCCATATCCGTCAGCGTGTCATTGAGATATTCCATTTCATCATTGGTCTTCACATGAGACTGATAATTCAGATTTCCCTCTGCATACTGTCTGGCAGCGGTGATGATTTTGTTCAGTGGCCGATTCACCAGAATGCGGAACATTATGGGAAACAGCAGGGACAGTACACACAAGAGAAATAACGTCTGATAGGCTACATTCAGAGATTGGTTGATGGCAGGCGTCAACCGGTCATGGGTCTTGTGTAACAGGAGATAACCTGTGGTTTTATAGTAGCTGGTCAATGGTGCAAAGACGGTAATGGTATGTTCTGGCATATATCCGTAAAAATCTCCCAACATATAGTACCCGCCGGTACTGTCTGTGGGATCAAAGCTGATGGCTTCTGTGTAAGTGTGACCGGTGGAACTATACTGTTGATTGCCGGAAGTATCTAACAGCCAGATTTCGCAGTGGCTTAGCACTGCACAGGTATCCAAATATTGTGTCAAAACTTCAGTATTTCCATTGACTGGGTCTGCATCTGCGATGGCATTGGGATAGGCGTCGGTCAAGGAAGAGGCAATGTCATGCAGTGTGGAAATCTGATTTCGGGTGACCATACGGTCTACGTACCAGTCCCCCAACAGAGAAATCAGCAGAAATCCTGTCAGACAAAATGCAAAAAAGCAGATGGTAAATTTCAAAAGCAGATTTTTCTTCATGAGACTCCTCGTTTCTGGTTATCAGTTGTGTACGCTGAATTTGTATCCCACACCCCATACGGTAGACAAAGCCCAGCGGTCTGTGTCCTTGATCTTTTCCCGGAGTCTCTTAATATGCACGTCCACTGTTCGGGAATCTCCAATGTAATCATATCCCCAAATATGGTTTAACAGCTGGTCTCTGGTAAATACTTGATTGGGCTGGGAAGTCAGGAAATAAAGCAGTTCCAGTTCTTTTGGAGGCATCTCCACCGGCTTTCCACAGTACAATACAGAATAGTTGGTCAAATTAACAGTCAGATTCGGGTATTCCACAATCTGGGCTGTACTGTTGTCCGGTTCCGGTATGGCAGTGCCTGTATCCTTGAATCGGCGAAGCACTGCCTTCACACGTGCCACCAGTTCCTTGGAATCAAAAGGTTTGATGATATAATCATCTGCTCCCAGCTCCAGACCAAGGACTTTGTCAAATACTTCCCCTTTGGCAGAAAGCATAATGATGGGCACATCCGAATCCCGGCGTACTTCTCTGCATACCTGGTATCCGTCAATGCCCGGCAGCATCAGGTCTAACAAGATCAGATTGGGGGCAAAGGAAGCGACCGCTTCCAATGCGCTTTCTCCATCATGCACCATTTTGGTTTCAAAACATTCCTTTGTCAAATACAGAGAAATCAGCTCTGCAATATTTTCGTCGTCATCTACAATTAAAATACGTTGTTTCATAACTCCTCTTTCTAGTTTGATTTCTTAGACAATTGCGAAACTATGATACCGAACGCTTTTCATCAAAATTTTTATTTGAAAAACACGCTCTCGCTTCGAATCATTCGTAAGAATGATGTCCATAGCAACGGTACGAATACTTTTTATCGCTTATTGCTCAAAATGCCAAATATGCCGTTGCAAGCAACTGGATATTTGGCACTCGTGGCATTCGTCAAATTGACAAGCAAGCTTGTCAGCCTGACTTTGCAAGCAACTGGATATTTGGCACTCGTGGCATTCGTCAAATTGACAAGCAAGCTTGTCAGCCTGACTCATTGCTAGCGTGAATAAAGTGCCGGCATTTCACAGAGCTTTTCAAATGAAAAAATTTCTGATATACAAGCTGTTTTCTGGTTTGCTCAAGGAGTTTCACAATTGCCTATTTTGATTTCTAGATAGGCAATTACCTGTGAATCACCTGAATTCCGCAATGGTCACACCGGTATCTCCTTCTCCGTGAATGCCCAGCCGGTAAGACTTGATCTGGGACATGCCCTTTAATTTTTTGTGTACCGCATTTTTCAATGCACCGGTACCACGGCCATGGACGATACGAATCTGGGACAGGTGCGCCAGTATGGCATCATCTAAATATTTATCCAGTGCAGCCATGGCTTCGTCTACGGTCTTGCCGATCAGATTGATCTCCGGTGATACTTCATAGGATTTGGACATCTTAATGGCAGAAGTCTGGGATTTTGGAGCAGACAGTCCTGGACCGCTTACAGTGGTTTCTTCCATCAGCTCGATGTCGTTTACGTTTACAGAAGAGCGGAGAATGCCCATCTGGACAAACAAATCGCCTTTTGCATTTGGCAGGGTGCTGACGGTACCGGTCAGATTCAGGCTTAACACACGGACTTTGTCCCCAATATGCAGCCTTTCAGCTTTTACTTTCTTCTTTGGCTTTGGTTCCGGCTTCACAGACAGCTGTTCACTGACCTGATTCAGCTTGCCCCGGAGGGCAGTCCGTTCTGTTTCCAGTTCTTTGGAAACCCCTCCGGCGGAAACTTTCTTATTGATGATACGGATGGTTTCGTCTGCATAATCCTTGGCTTCCTGTAAGATGGACTGGGCTTCCTCTCTGGCTTCTTGTTCTCTTATGATCTGTCTTGCCAGGAAGATATTGCCGCATCCTTCTTTGACAGCTATCTCTATAAGCTGGTGGGAATATTCGTGCATCCGTTGTTCGACATATTTCTTTTCCACCTCGTGCCAATGTTCCAAGGCCTGCAGCTTACGTTTCCGGCCATGGCCACCCCTGGCCGTCCTGCATCCTTTTTGACATTCTCTAAGAGCAGCTTGTATTCTTAATCGGCGGTGTAGGAACTCTTCCCGTGAGCCTATGCTGATAATCTTCATGTCATTGCCACTTTCATAATCAACCACTGCCGTAGGTTGGGAAGAACA
>ONWL01000167.1 GCA_900321525.1 uncultured Eubacteriales bacterium | reverse complement strand
CTATGTTTTTTTGTTTGGCGATAAAAAGTATAACACAGAAAAAGGCATTTTCGCTTTTTATTTTTGATTCAGTTGTAACACATGTATTGTAACCCCACACAACAATACTGGCATAATTTCAGAAAATCACTTGACATCCTGTTGGTACCAAGTTATCTTTGAATCATCCGGGAAATGCTTATGGAAAAGGAGAATCCGAATGGAAAAAATCAAACGTAACATCTTATTAAATCCGGGACCGGCGACAACCACCGATACGGTAAAATATGCACAGGTAGTACCTGACATTTGTCCTCGAGAAAAAGAATTTGCAGATATCATGAAAGACATCCGTGCAGAACTTGTAAAAATTGTTCATGGAGATCCGGATAAATATACATCCGTACTTTTCTGCGGTTCTGGAACCATCAACATCGATGTATTGATGAACTCGCTTGTACCGGAAGGAAAAAAAGTACTGGTCATCAACAACGGTGCCTATAGTTCCAGGGCAGTGGAGGTTCTGCAGTATTATCACATTCCCTACATTGATTTGAAATTTAAATATGATATAAGACCTGATCTGGAATTGGTGGAAAAGACACTACAGGAAAATCCTGATATTGCTGTTGTTCATACGACTCATAACGAAACTGGCACAGGTATCCTCAATCCAATCCGTGAAATTGGTGCCTTGGTACATCAATACAATGCTGTATTTACGGTAGACACCACATCTACTTATGCAATGCTCCCCATTGATATGGACCGTGACAATCTGGATTTCGTCATGGCCAGTTCCCAGAAAGGACTTATGGCTATGACAGGGCTTTCCTTTGTGGTTGGTAATAAAGAAATCATCGAAAGAACAAAAGATTATCCCACCCGGTCTTATTACTGCAATCTGTACCTACAGTATGATTTCTTCAACCGTACAGGTGAGATGCACTTTACACCGCCGGTACAGACCATTTACAGTGTAAAGCAGGCAATCGAAGAATACTGGACAGAGGGCGAACAGGGCAAATACGACCGGCATATCCGGGTCTGGGAAGCAATCCATAAAGGAAAAGACGAACTGGGATTAAAAGATATCATCAAAAAAGAGTGGCAGTCCGGCATGGTCGTTTCCATCAAATATCCAAATGATCCAAACTGGGATTTTGAAAAGATTCATGATTACTGCTATGAAAGAGGATTTACCATTTATCCCGGCAAGATCTCTACCACAGATACTTTCCGCCTCTGCTCACTTGGCGCAATAGACGTACCTGATATCGAAGCATTCTTCCGGGTACTTCTTGAAGCCATGGAATATTATGGGGTGCAGATACCGGCAAAGTATTAAACTATATTTTTCGCTGAATCAAGGCATTTTCCGATATAAAGGCGTATCGACAAATGCCTTTTTTCCATAGAAAATTAAGGCATTGAAGGAAGCGATATCACAAAAAACGACACTACCAACAAAACATCTACAAGGGAGGCATCTATGAAAACAAAAAACGGAAAAAACTTATCGCACTGTTCGCTGTAGCCACACTTTCATGTATGGCACTCACCGGCTGTGGTGTGAAACGCACCACTGATGAAGACATCGGCGGCATAGAAAGCAATGCTGTATCCAATGATGCAGATTCAGCTACGTCCGGTACGATTACGGTATATACAGCACTGGAAGATGATATCATCGAAAAATATTTACAATCCTTCTATAAGAAATATCCCGATATCAGGATCAACCTGGTTCGTGACGCAACAGGAACGATCATTGCAAAAGCCATTGCAGAAAAAGACAATCCTGTTGCAGATGTAGTCTGGGGCGTATCGGCATCTGTCCTGCTTCAGTTGGATAAATACAATCTGATCAAAGGATATACCCCAAATGGGGCAGACCGGGTTCTGGATCAGTTTAAGGACACCAAAAATGAGGATATGAAATGGGTCGGCATCGAAGTATATGAAACTGCATTTCTGGTAAATACAGAGGTATGTGAAGCTAAAGGACTGGATATTCCAACCTGTTTCAATGATCTGCTTGATCCGCAGTATGAAAATCAGATCATCATGCCAGATCCCACCTCTTCCGGCACAGGCATGCTGACCATAAACGGCATCCTGCAGACGATGGGAAATGAAGCCGGATGGGAATATCTGGAAGCATTAAATAATAACATCGCCAGTTATACGACCTCTGGTTCAAAGCCTGCTAAAATGGCCGCTTCCAGTGAAATAGCAGTCGGGCTGAGCATGGGATACCGTTGTGCACAGCTGTATCAGGAAGGGAATCCGGTTGTTGTCGTATTTTCGAATACAAAAACTACTCCGTTATTACATTTTATTCTATGATGACTTCCGGCAATACGTATCAACATCCATTCTCCTTCCTGACCAATGATCTGTACCTGATTGCCTTCTGTCAGTTCACTGCATTTTTGTAATGGTGTAAATCCATGATCTGCATACACCTTTGTTTCTGATACAGTTGTTCCTATACGATAGAGTCCGGATGGAACAATATAGTCAGAATGTATGTATCCCTCACTTCCATTGACAAAAATTTTATACCAGACATCCCCATATGTTTGATTTGCGATTGCTTTTCTGTTTCTACTGTCAGAAAGATAGGAACACTCTACCTGGTTTGTATGAAACCCATGTTCTAAAATAAATGTATATTGCACCGGCCTCTCTGAGGCTTCTGGCACCTGAAACACTGCCTCTGATCACACCATAATAATCTTCCCCATTGAAATTCTGGCATACCTCTATTCCTTTGACATCTGTTACCCCCGTTACCTGATTCATTTCATCTGCCACTGCCTTCATCACAGTATTGATCAATTGTGTATTCTTTTCTGACAAATATGCACTGGTAATGGCCGACACACCACTGGCATTCGGATTCTGAGTATCCCCATATGCATTTGTATGATTTGACATAAATACAACCGCATCATATCCTGCACTGCATTCAGTGTCTTAAATGTCCGGGCATATTCTAAGCAAAATGCTTTTGACAAAAATCTCTCATCGTACCATATCTTTTTTCCTGCTTTCATCTCTCTCCACCCATCACAACCGCTTCGCAATGCCTCTCCTGCGTCCTTTTTTCAACAGTATCATACTTCTCCACTGTTTGCAACCAGCATCAACCTTTTTCACTGTTACTTTTCTCCTAAGAATGGCTGTGCTCTGGCAAAAAAACAGAGGAAGCTGCCAACTGATTATCCAGTCAGATCAACTCCCTCTTTTTATACAACCATTCCAGTATCACCACACTGGTTCTTTTCTTCCCCTTTACCAAAACCAATACCGTTTCTTCGTTCCGATATAAATACCGCTTCCTGCCAGTATCGCCAGCAAGCCAATCACGATCAGCAACGGCGGGATGGAAAAACCAGACAGCTTCTTTGCACTATACCGATAGGTACCTGCTGTGTCTATTGTCAGTTCCGCTCCATCTGTGGTACCCACCAGCTCATATGCTTCTTTTTTGTCATTATAAAGATACAGATATCCCTTCCGGCTGCTGTCTCTGTCTACCTTGATCTGTACTGTTCCGCAGAGACGTTTTCCCCCATTGACGGTAAAAGAGTAGCCGTATGGTTCTTCTATCAGTTTTAAGTCTGTTTCCAGTTCATTGTGATAGTTCACGATCTGGCTGCCTTTGAGCAGGAGACGGTATCCCTTCCCCTGCACCTGCAATGTACCATCTGTCTCGTACAGCTGTTCCAACATCTGCGCATGGATCACAGGATACTCTTTCACAGAAATTTTCTCCGGCAGCGGTTTCTCGCCGGATACTGTTGTATCCTCCCCTTCTTCTGCTTCTCCGGTTTCCTGTACCCCTTCATTGACGATCACCGTTACAGATGTCTGAAGATCCCCGTTGGTTACCAGAATAGAGGTATTGCCTGTTCCCACTGCACGCACCAGGCCTTCCTCTGTCACCTCTGCCACTGTTTTGTCCAGTGTCCGGTAGGTCAGGGTCTGTACTGCATCTGCCGGAGAGACGTTTCCTTCCAGCTGGCAGGTATCACCCGGCTTGCATACCAGATAATCCTGATTCATGGTGATTGCCTTGGTGGATACCTTCACGGTAAATCTGGCTTCTCTGGTCACCCCTCCGGCAGTCACATAGATGGTCACACTGCCCGGTGCGATTCCCTTTACTTCACCGGA
>ONWL01000165.1 GCA_900321525.1 uncultured Eubacteriales bacterium | reverse complement strand
GGACAATAATAGAAATTGTTTTGTGGATTGAAACCTTCTGTTACATTGTCTCCTTCACCTAAGTCTTTCACTCTTCTCGGTTTGAAGAGAGACATATATTGACGCGCCACGTGATTGGGAACAAAATCGATAATCACTTTCATACCCTCACGATGAGTACGTTCTATCAACGAAAGCCATTCTTCTTTGGTTAATCCAAAAAAATCGCACACATTGTCACTGACATACAAAGGGGTGACCCACTCATCTTTCACCTCAAATGCTGCTAACCCATCCGTAAACTCCATCACCAATTCCCGCATGTTTTCTTTCAGGGACACGTTCTCGTTTTTTAATTGAACCGCTTCTCCCAGCTCCGGTGCGTACCGACAGCAAAACAGACAGACTGACTCATCCATACTCAGTACAATGCCACGATAGGGGCGGATCTCTCCGCTGGAAGCATAGGCCAGATACGTGATCTGCGGTGGCTGCCACTGAAACGCTTCTGTCTTATTTTGATAAAGCTCCCGGAAAAATGTCAGCATTCTCTCCTGATGTTCTTCCACTACCGTACCTGCGATCAACTGACTGATGGCGTCTTCCATTGCCATGGGAATGTTTTCTAACCATTTGAATCTGGGAGAATCTGTACTATACAGACATTTCACCAGATTGGTTTGCTGATTGCATTCAAAAATTTTGTCATATACATCCGTCAGTGCTTCCAGATATCGTTTGGCTTCATTTGCCTTTTTGCGCTGGTGTCTTTCCGTCACATCCATGCAGACACTCTGGAATTCTTCTACTCCCTGTTCATTTACACATTTGGTCACCCAGCCAAACACATATATTCTGGTGCCGTCACAGCGCAGCAGCGTCAGTTCTCCTGCAATGGGACCCCCCGCTGTATACACACGATTCAGATACAAGGCAAATTTGCGCCGTTCTTCCATGGGAATCATCAAAAAAATATTGTTTTGATACAATTCCAGATCATACAACTCTCCTTCTTCTTTCGAAAATCCCAGAAGATCCAGCATCTGTTGATTGAAGTATGTGACCCTGGGCTGTGATTCACAGGTATATTTGACAAATCCACAGGGAATGGTTTCATTGAGAAATTGCAGATTGTGGGTTTCCTGTTTCAGTTCTGTAATATCTGTCAGCACGGAATCCCCCACAAAGATCCCATCCTCTGTTTTTCTGGATGTAATGGTATCTCTGACAAAAAGTACCTGACCGTCTTTTCGGATCAGACTGTACTCCTTTGTCAGAGTCTGCTCTTTTGCACGCAGCTGCCTGATCCATGACTGGTAACACATCCGATCTGCCGGATGCACCAAAGAGGCATAGACATCTTCCTTTTCACGTAGCAATTCCCTCTCTGTCATCCCTACCATTTGACAAAAATTTTCATTGACATAACCTAAATGAACCGGATCTGTCAATATATATTGGTGAAACCCGGTGATGACCTGACTCAAGATACGTTCCGGATCACATACTGTATTCTTCATAACATCTCCTTCTCTGCAAACGTCTCGTTACAGATCTGGTGCAATGAATTCCACACCCACAAAAATTGATTGTATCACAGTTTTGATTCAGACTCAACAACTCCTTTTTCGCAATGTCCTTTGATCCGACTTTTCCAAAAGCAGACTGGTTTACTTGCCACACCGTTCCCGGCGCAATTCGGTCTTCCTGATTTTTCCGCTGATGGTTTTGGGCATTTCCGTCACAAATTCTACCATGCGGATCCATTTGTATTCTGCCAGCTTCCGGTTGCAGAATTCCTTGATCTCCAACTCCAGTTCCTTGCAGGGAGGATATTCCTGTCCCGGCAGTACCACAGCCTTAATGGCCTGCCCCCGCAAGGTATCCGGTACTCCGATCACGCTGCACTCTGCCACTGCCGGATGCTCCATCAATACATGTTCCACTTCATCTGGTCCCACCCGGAATCCACCGGTCTTAATGATGTCATCAAACCGTCCCTGAAACCAGTACAGTCCGTTTTCATCCTGATAGGCCGCATCTCCCGTATGATAGACCCCATTGCGCCATACATAGCGATACTGTGCCTCATTGTCTAAGTATCCGCAAAATACGCCCGGCTGTCTTCCGCTTTTTGGTGGAAGAATCACCACTTCCCCGATCTCTCCTGCCGAAACCGGTTTGCCGTCTTTGCCATACAACGCAATCTGATACAACGGGGAAATGGTCCCCATAGAACCGGCAATGGGTTGTCTGCCTTTGAAATTGGCCATCAAAAGGGTAGTTTCTGTCTGTCCATAACCTTCGCACAGAGGCAGCCCTGTGGCTTCTGTAAACTTGCGAAATACGTCCGGCGCCAACATCTCTCCGGCAGTAGATGCATGTTTCAAAGCAGGCATCTTGGGAATGCCCTTTCGCACCAAATATCGATATACAGTGGGTGGTGCGCAGAAGGAAGTAACCCCATACCGGTTGATGACCGTAGCCAGCTGTTTGGGATCAAAATGATCAAAATCAAACACCATGACCGCGCTACCCACCAGCCATTGACCATATAATTTCCCCCAGGAAGCTTTTGCCCATCCGGTTTCTGCCACCGTAAAGTGGAGTCCGTCCTCCTCTGCCTGCTGCCAGTATTTCGCCGTCACAATATGGGCAAGAGGGTAGGTATAGTCATGCATCACCCCTTTGGGATCTCCCGTGGTGCCGGATGTAAAATACAACAGCATAGGGTCAGTACACTTGGTCTCCACCCGCTCCCATGTACTGTCTGCCCTGCCCATGGCCTGAGAGAGATTTTCAAACCCTTCCACATCTTTCTGGACACACCAGAGTTTCACGGACAAGCCGGTTTTTTCCAGCGCTTCCTGAATCCGATCCGGCACTTCGCTCTGGGCAGTACAGATGACTGCCTTCACTTTGGCAGCTTCAAACCGATATACCAGATCACTGACTGTCAGCATATGGGTGGCCGGTATCATCACTGCCCCTAACTTATGCAGTGCAATGGCGGCAAACCAGTATTCATAATGCCGCTTCAGAATCAGCATGACCCTGTCTCCCCTGCCAATGCCTGCCTGTTTCAACACATTGGCCATCTGGTTGCTGTATGTTCTGATTTCCCCGAAGGAAAATTCGTGTTCTTCATGTTCCGTATTGCACCAGACCAGTGCCCGTTTTTGTGGCGTTTCCTCTGCAATGGCATCTACCACATCATATCCAAAGTTAAAATTGTCCGGATAGGAAAGTTTAATCTGCTGCAATCCCCCCTGGGCATCTGTGATTTCCTGACAAAATCTGTGATCTATACTCATATTGACTCCTTCACTACCACATTGATCCCGATTCGGCGAAACCGGTCATACCGGTTTTCAATCAGATTCAGATCGGTGGAAAGTTCCTCCAGTTCCCGGATGAGCAGCGTGCGAATCCGGTCATAAAATCCTTTCTGACCGATTTCTTTTTCCGAAAGAATCCGTTCCACCACCCCCAGGCTTTTTGCATCTTCTGCCGTCAGTTTCAAACTTTCCGCTGCCGCCTCTGCCCTGGTCGCATCTTTCCACAGGATACTGGCACAGCCTTCCGGCGAGATGACCGAATACACTGCATTTTGCAGCATCCACACCCGGTCTGCCACGGCAAGTCCCAATGCGCCGCCGCTTCCTCCTTCTCCAATGAGAATGGAGATGATGGGCACACAGATGGTAGACATTTCCATGAGATTTTCCGCAATGGCCTGACCCTGACCCCGCTCCTCTGCACCGATGCCGCAATAGGCACCGGACGTGTCGATCAGACACACAATGGGTCTGCCAAATTTCTTTGCCTGTTTCATGAGACGAAGAGCCTTCCGATAGCCTTCCGGATGAGGCGCACCGAAATTCCGACTGCTCCTCTCTTTGGCAGTATGGCCTTTTTCAATGGCGATGACCGTCACCGGATTGCCGTTCAATCTGGCAATACCGCCTACCACGGCCGCATCATCTGCATACCGGCGGTCTCCATGCAATTCCACAAATCCTTCAAATATATGTCTGATATAGTCTGTTCCTGTAGGTCTGCTGCTGTCACGCACCAGACGAACCCTCTCATATGCGTTCTGACTCATAGGTACTGCCTCCTTTGTGCATGCTCAAAAGTTCCGCAAGCAGCTTCTTCTGACCGGCACGTGCTGCAATGTGATCCACGAAGCCGTGTTCTAACAGAAATTCTGCCTTCTGAAATCCTTTTGGCAATGCCTTTCTGGTGGTCTGCCGGATCACTCGTTCTCCTGCCAAAATGATATCTGCCTCCATGGCAAAGCTGGCTGTAACCCCTCCTGTAGTAGGATCCGTCAGCACAGCCAGATACAGAAGTCCCGCATCGCTGTGACGCTTCACTGCTCCACTGGTCTTGGCCATCTGCATGAGAGACAGCAGTCCTTCCTGCATTCTGGCACCTCCGGATACGGTAAATCCTACCACCGGCAGATGTCTTCCCGTGGCATATTCAAACAAAGAGGTGATCTTTTCGCCTACCGCACTTCCCATACTGCCCATCATAAAACTGCTCTCCATCACAAACAGGCAACAGTCCTGCCCGCCGATCCGGCCGGTTCCGCAAATCACCGCTTCCTCTTCTCCGCTGGCCACCCGAACCGTCTCTAACTTATCCGTATACCCCGGAAAATGCAGGGGATTTCCAGCCTTCACGTCTCCATACAATTCCTGAAAACTATCCTTATCCACAATCATCTGAATCCGTTGACGGGCATTCATCCGAAAATGATACCCACACTGGCATACCAGATTGTTTGCCTGCAATCGGCTGATGGGAATATCCTTGTGACAGTTTGGACAATTCTGCTCCGGTTCCCCTGCATCTTCCTGCACAGGCGCTCCTGTG
>ONWL01000071.1 GCA_900321525.1 uncultured Eubacteriales bacterium | reverse complement strand
GCGTCCCACTCGTCAATGATGGCAATAAACCTGTTGCCGGCACATTCCACAGCCTTCACAAGCGTAGAGGAAAAATCAGCAGAAGCAGGGATTCCATATGTGGATGCATTTGGAGGCGATATTCTGGAAGAACGGTTAAGAAAGAGTGGATTAAAAGGAAGTTTTGTGCTGAATGCAGGCAGTTTTCCCGGGTTGACAGGTGCTTTTCCAATCGAAATGGCAAATCGTTATTTTGAACATGTGGAATGCTTTTCGTTAGAGTTGAACAATCATGAGAACTGGGGGAAAGCATCAGCCTTGGATTTGGTGTTCAGCGCCATCCATCATTATGGAAAAGCGAATTATTATTATAAAGATGGAACATTGATCCTTTGTGAAGAAGATGCGACTCCGGATGCAGCAGATGGATTTTCAAAATCTGAATATATCAACCAGGAGACGGTCGCAATCGCAGAAATGTTAGGTGCGTCAGAGGCTCATTTGATTCAGGTGAGAGCGGATATGCAGGAGGGAAAAGACCTCCAGCAAACCATTCAGCAATATATCATGACGGGAAATGACCATCTTCTGGAAAGTAAACTTGAGAACAATGGTGTCAAACAGATAGAAGATGAGTATTTCAAACTATCATGCAATATGAAAGGTGTGGGAAAACATCACGAGGAAACTGTTTTAGAGGAACTGACTTTTGCCAACAGTTATCTGGCGGGAGGAGTGATGCTTTTTCACTGTATCAATCGGATTTTTGCTTTGCCAGACAGACTTTCTCTTGGAATCAAAAGCGCCTATGAAGTAGCGGAAGGTGCCTTGCTTTTAGAGGAGTGTGTGGCATTTGGTGCCGAAAGGATGATAAACATTACTGAGACAGAAGAAATGGAGGAAGGGGATCTATGATGATGAAAAATTGTTGGTTTCCATTTGAAAGTGAAAGAAAAAATAGTGAGAAACTGTTGTTTTGTTTTCATCATGCAGGAGGTACAGCGGCGATCTATCGGGATTGGATCAAGTGGTCAGATGAGATTCAGGTGATACCGGTGGAACTGCCAGGGAAGGCAACACGTATGGGAGAACAGTATGCCGAAAACATGGATACTGTAGCAGAAAGTATTTCAAAGGAAATCAAAAAAGTGTCTGCAGGAAAGCAGGTGTGGCTGTATGGCCATAGCATGGGTTCCGTATTGGCATTTTCTGTAGCCTGTTATCTGGAGATGCAAAATGTGAAGGTGGAAAAGCTCATCGTATCGGGGAGACATGCCCCGCAGGAACAGATCGATGATGCCTATCAGACCTATATGGATGATGAGGTTCTGGTTGCCGAGATGAAACGGGTGGGTGGAACACCAGTAGAATTTCTTGAAAATGAAGAACTTTTGAAATTTATTTTACCACCTTTAAAAGCAGACTATAAGATCAACGAATCCTATGTTTATGATGGACAAAAAGTGCATTGTGATATTGTGGGCTATGCGGGTTCTATGGATTTAGATGCACCGCTTGCCTTAATGGAAAGTTGGAAAGATGCTACAACTGGAACGTTTATTTTACATGAGGCGCAGGGGGCGCATTTCTTTCCCATTGAGCTTGGGTATTCTTTTTGGAAAAAAATTGAAAACAATATTTTAAGTGTGTCTGTTTGATACACACACTTTATATGTGTACATGAAAAAAATTGAAAATGTCTGGCTCAGTGATTTTTTGGTAGTGCACTGAGACAGGAGAAGAAGCATATACAGAACAGATATAAGAGTCTTCCTGCCAGGTATAGAAATGGGATGCCATTACAGAATCCATTGTATTGATGGATACCAGGTCGCAAGTGAGTCCGATTCCGCTGTTTTTGGTATAGGCTTCTTTTTTGGTCCAAATTTCGAAGAAGCGTTTGTCCTGCAATGCGTTGGAATGGGTGACATATTGGATTTCAAATGGATGAAACACGTGAGGCATTACTTCTAAAGGTGCATTCTGAATGGCTTCAATATCGGTTCCAACACAAGCATGGGAAGAAATACTGCATAAGATTGCGTTTCTTGTATGAGAAAAATTAAAATCCAACTGATGATCGGAAATCAGATACGGTTTTTGATTACGGTTCGTTGAAAAATGCAAATCCTGATTACTCATATGGGTATGCTCTATGATCGCCATTCGTGTGAGTAAGGCTGCATACAGGGAAAGCTTTTGATCAGGTACAAATTTGAAGCGGGAAATTCTGCTTTTCCGTTCATCTGAAACGTAAGAAAGAAGCATCGTGTCAATGTGGTTCCAAGGGCGAGGTGTAATCGGTAAATAATATATAGTCATAAATGCTCCTTTCTTCTTGTGCGGCATGTGTCAATGTCAATACACGCTCCCTAGCATCACCCACATCTCCTGGTTTTGCTGCCATAGTGGTTCTAACTGATCTAACGGCAGTGGTGTAGGCACCGTACCGGTTTCTACGGTGACAGAAGGAATCCCTTTTTCCAGCACACACCAGTTGGAGAAACCGGCCTCATTGGAATAGCCTGCCAGATAGTAGCCGGTCAGGTTGCTGATGGCAGAGGCAAGCTGTTCATTGGCGCTCCACAGCGGCTCCGGCTGTCCGTACTGCCAGTAGACCAGTGCCCCATAGGAATGATAACTCAGTGCCAGACGGGGGTTGGACAATTGGTTAATGACCGTCATTAGCGCTTGGGCTTCCGGCTGATCTCCCGGTGCATCGCCTTTGAAAAAATCAGCAGAAGGCCCGTTGCGGTCTGTAACAGACTCCCAGCCGGGGGAATAGTTGCGGTTTAAATCGACACCATTTGCATTGGCCTTCCATCTGGTCAGATAGGTGGCAAAGTCATAAGAGGTATAACCGGCTGCGACATCGGCATTGTAAATGTTCTGAATCTGTGCCTGTAACGTTTCGCTGCGCAGTCCTGCTAATCCCAGCTGGCTGATGGACACGCCGTCCGGATTGACCATGGGAACGATGACGAAACAGGTTCGGTCAAAAATCTCTCTGTAAGACAGACTATTGTAACTGCCAGTTTCGTAGGTGGCGCAGGTATGGGCCAGCTGCCGCATCACCAGCTGGGTGGTCATATATTCTCTGGCGTGGGTGGCAGCACAGATGAAAATCTGTTGTGATGCATTCCGGTTGCCAAAATATGCCACATACATGGGTCTGTCATCTGCTGTCAGAATTGCGGTACCATCTGCATTGGAAACAGTGGTCACTTGCAGGATGTCTGGATAAGCGGCTGCAAGAGTATGCAGATCGGCTTCCATCTGGTCATAGGTATAAAGTGTAGTAGAGCAATTGATGAGTGTTTCCGCATTTATTTCCGGTAAGGGGGTGGCTTCGGAGGATGTTTCCTGTTCTATAAATTTTGTTTGTTCCTCGTCACTGGTCTGTGTTGTAATGGCCTCATCTAAAGTAGTTTCCAAAACTGTGTGCGTGGTTTCTTCTAACGAAGAAAGCTCTGTCTCGGAAACCGGCTGAGCCGGTGTTTCCTGAGACAGAGCCTCAACGGAACTTTCTTCCATCGAAACGGAAGAATATGTACTGCTTTTTTCTGACTGACATCCGCTGAAGGATAACAGCAGCAGGGCAAAACAAAAACCTGTCAGATACAAAATAAATTTACGAAACATGAATTTTCCTCCCCAGGTATGATCGCTTGTACAAATGTTCCACTACCATATTCTGATTTGCAAATGATGCAGCGCCCCAACAGAACTGGAAAAATAGCTGCATAGATTACAAAAATGAGAAATGAACGGTGGAATTTCTTGACGGTTTTAGTATAGCACTGGAAAAATCAGAAGTAAAGTGGAAAATAGCAGAATTGGGTGTAAAAAATGGTAGAAATCGTTTTCTTTATTTTGCTGTTTTTCGACAAAAGGATACAAGAAAAAGAGGGAATACATCGGCTTTCTGTGATTCGGAATTTTCAGAATTGAAGAACCGGACGGGACGTGTTATAATGGCAAAAGCATTGAGAAATGGAGACAGGACATGATTTTTGATACACATGCACACTATGATGACAAACAGTTTGATGCAGACCGGGCAGATCTGCTCTCGTCTCTGCCAAAGCAAGGTGTAGGCAGGGTGGTGAATGTAGCAGCGGATTGGGAGTCTGTGGCAGATACGTTGGCATTGAGCAGACAGTATGACCATGTATTTGCGGCCTTGGGGATTCATCCCTCTCATGCTGCAGAGTTGGATGAAGTACGGTTTCACATATTGGAGGCAACTTTGCGCCAGCCCAAAGTAGTGGCAGTGGGAGAAATCGGTCTGGATTATTATTGGAAAGAGCCGGAAAAGGACATTCAGAAAGAATGGTTCATCAGACAGCTGGCACTTGCAGAGGAAGTGAAGAAACCAGTGATCATTCACAGCCGGGATGCAGCGACAGACACGCTGGAATTGATGCAGCAGTATGGCAGAAATCTGGGCGGCATCATTCACTGCTTTTCTTATGGTGTGGAGCTGGCAAAAGCGTATCTGGATATGGGCTATTATCTGGGAATTGGAGGTGTGGTCACATTTTCCAATGGACGGAAACTCCATGAAGTGGTACAGTATGCGCCACTAGACAGACTGGTGTTGGAAACAGACTGCCCATATCTGTCACCAGAGCCATTTCGTGGCAGGGGCAACCGGAACAGTTCTCTGCGTCTGCCTTATGTGATCAAAAAGATTGCAGAACTGAAACAGGTGACACCGGAAGATGTGGAAGCAGTCACCTGGAAAAATGCCTGCCAGGTATATCATTTACAGGAGTAAAAGAAACATGGGGGCAGGAATGTCATACCCAAATAGAATGAGAATGGAGGAAATATATGGCCACACTGGGAAATCCGCAGAATACCATAGAAATTTTACAGAAGTATCAGTTTACCTTTGCAAAGAAGTTTGGACAGAATTTTCTAATTGATCCCCATGTGCTGGAAAGGATCATTGCTGCTGCCAATGTGACAAAGGATGATTTTGTATTGGAGATCGGACCGGGCATTGGTACTATGACCCAGTATCTGGCAGAAGCGGCCAGAGAAGTGGTGGCAGTGGAAATCGATGACCATTTGATCCCCATTTTAAGTGATACTTTGTCTGCTTATGACAATGTAACGGTGCTCCATGAGGATATTTTAAAGGTAAATATCAATGGACTGGCACAGGAGAAGAATGAAGGAAAACCCATTAAAGTGGTGGCAAATCTGCCTTATTATATTACCACACCCATTATCATGCAATTGTTCGAAAGCCATGTACCATTGAAAAGCGTGACGGTAATGGTACAGAAAGAGGTGGCGATGCGGATGCAGTCTGTGCCAGGCAGCAAGGACTACGGTGCTCTGTCTCTGGCGGTGCAGTATTATGCCAAACCCTATCTGGCAGCCAATGTACCACCCAATTGTTTCATGCCGCGTCCCAATGTAGGATCTGCCGTGATCACACTGACCTGTCATGAGACACCACCGGTGCAGGTGACAGACGAAAAATTGTTGTTCCGATTGATTCGCGCTTCCTTTAACCAGAGACGAAAAACATTGGTCAATGGACTGACCAATGCACCGGAGCTGCCTTTTACAAAAGAGCAGGTCATTGCAGCTGTAGAATCTCTGGGGAAAGGCGTCACTGTCAGAGGAGAGGCGTTGACACTGGAAGAGTTTGCGGCTTTGACCGAGTATTTTGTGAAGATCCGTACCGGAAAGTGATCAGACATTTAAAAAAAACTATTTGTGAGTTTTGGAAAATAGATTCTTACAACACAGTAGCAAAAGTAGAGTTTGATGACAGGCGTCTGTGATTTCCGGTCTAATCTGCGACGGACATTCATATATTGAGAAAGAATGGACTGGGAGCGTTTGCGGAACATGGCATTGTATAGACGGTTTGCAATTTATTTTTATCAATATCAGGGAGCAAGAAAAGGCGCTTTTGCAGGATTTGGCATGGTGGAATTGCGTGACGGTAGGATGCGGATGCAGATTACCGGCAGAGGTAGTTACCAGAATGCACAACTGGAAGTATATGGACTGCTAGATGGGTCGGAGGAGATGGCCGGGATTCATCTGGGAACGATGCAGTCTGGTCATTTTTCATATGAGGGAAGTATGCAGCTTCATCCGGAAAAATCTTTTCAGCAACTGCGTGGCATCGTGCTGTGCCAGAAGCCGGGTGCAGATCGGGTGGCAGCAGCGCTCTGGGCTGGGAACTTTCATACGGGGACGTTTTATACATGGACACCCAGAGCAGAACAGATACAGACAGAAAGTGGGAAAAGCATAAAAGAAGCAGAACTGGAAACAGCAGAACTGGGCGTATGCGAAATCCAGGATGAGGTGGCAGAAGCAGATGAACCAATTTGTGCACAGAAAGAAAGTGAGCCGGATGCAGAAGAGGAACATGTTGTGCAGGAAGAAAGTGAACCGGACGTAGAAGAGGAACATGTTGTGCAGGGAGAAAGTGAGCCGGATGTAGAAGAGGAACATATTGTGCAGGAAGAAAGTGAACCAGATGTAGAAGAGGAACATGTTGTACGAGAAGAAAAAGAACAGAAAGTGGAGATAGAAATTAGAAATAAAGAAGAAAACAAACAGAAAGTGGAGAACACAGAACGAAATTGGCAAAATCAGGAGGAAAAAGTGGGAAGCAAAGGGAAAACTGCATGTATAGATGCAAAACAGGAAACCTGTGAACAGAAACACAATGCAGAATACAATTCTGAGGATGATTTCTGGGAGCAGATGTATCAGCAGTTTCCCAAAATGATGTTGCAGATAGATGGGACACCCATATCTGCACTGCGGATTCGCCCTTGTGACATCAGCCGCCTGCCCAAAACAGACTGGAGTCGTGGATGCAGCCAGTTTTTGGCAAGACAATACAATCAGTATCGCTGCATGATTCTGGGAAGAGAACAGAAGGGCGAACGGTGGCAATATTTTCTGGGAATGCCCGGCAGCCATACGCCATCCGAAAGGCAGGATGCCACAGAGGCAGGATTTACAGATTTTGTGCAGGTACATTGTCCCATCCATCAGCAGATCGAAGGGTTCTGGATATATGATCTGGATTTCCAGAAATAGTAATGACGATGAGAGAGAAGATCAGAAGGCGGTTGGCGGTATGTCAACCGCCTGTGAAAACAG
>ONWL01000163.1 GCA_900321525.1 uncultured Eubacteriales bacterium | reverse complement strand
GGGGATTTACTTACAGAGAAGATGTGCCACTTGATATGCGGATGGATCAGAGGCAGAGCCGTACGGCCAGAGACATTGTCAATGAATACAGTGAGCAGGAATTGTTTCGGATCATCCGGGATTACGGGGAAGACCGGTTTGCCAAAAATATTGCCAAACACATCGTAGCGGCCAGACAGATCACCCCTATTGAAACCACAGGGCAGCTGACAGAGATCATTAAGGCGGCGATTCCCATGAAGATGCGTATGACAGGAGGACATCCTTCCAAGAAAACCTTTCAGGCCATTCGCATTGAGTTAAATGGAGAATTGCGTGTGTTAGAGGAGGCCATTGATGGTATGATCGCTCATTTGAATCCGGGCGGCAGATTTTGTATCATTACATTCCATTCCTTAGAGGATCGGATTGTGAAGAATAAGTTCCGGGAGAATGAAAATCCCTGTATCTGTCCACCTTCTTTTCCGGTATGTGTGTGTGGAAAAAAATCCATGGGAAGAGTAATCACCAGGAAACCGATTTTACCGGGGGCAGAAGAACTGGCGGCAAACAGCAGAGCCAAAAGTGCCAAGTTGAGAGTATTTGAAGCAGCAGATAATAAATGATGGCAGCAGAGGGCCGGGGAATGGAGGATGTTATGGAAGAAAAGAATAGAAAAGCAGGCAGCAACATTTACTATATGGGGGGCACGATCGTACGTCGTCAGGAACTGGAGGTTCCGGATCAAAGCAGACCCAATGAGAGACGGCGCAGACAGTTAGAGGAAAGACGGAAAAAGCAGCTGATTCGGGAAGGCCGCAGGAAAACCAGAGAATTCAGCCGTTTATATCTGGCAGGCTTTGCAGCAATCAGTCTGGCGGCATTTGTTCTGCTTGGTATCTTTGTATGGGGAGAAGCCTCTTTATATCATCATTCCCGGAATGTGCAGACATTACAGGGGCAGTACGAGGAATTGCGGGAGAATAACAATGCCACACAGGCAAGGTTAGAGGCATCCATTGATTTGGAGCGAATCTATCAAATTGCAACAGAGGAACGCGGGATGTCTTATCCGGCAGAAGGCCAGATCATAGATTATGAGAAAGAGGATAGAGAGTATGTCCGTAAATACGAAGCAATCCCAGCCGAATAGGCCCAGTCGAAAACCCAAGGCAAAAGAAACAAAACAATATATGCGGTATAAGCTGGTGTGGCTGTTTTTGCTGATTGCACTGGCTCTTTGCATTTTGTTTGGGAAGATGTTGTACCGGGTGGTGACCCATCATGACACAGATACCAAAAAAGTACTGGAACAGATGGATTATTCCAGCAGCACCATTCAGGCACAGAGGGGAGAGATCCTGGACTGCAACCTGATTCCCATTGCGGAGAGCAAGCCACTATATATTTTGATTTTGGACCCTAAGGTAATGGTTTATGATGCCAATGAAAATGATGATGTGAACAATCTGGAACCGACGCTGGATGCATTGCAGTCATGTTTTGGATTGAATAAGGAAGAGGTGCGGGCAGCCGTCATGGAAGATCCTACCGCATCTTATTTGCGTTATGGGGGAAAGCTGGTCTATACATATGATGAAATGACTGCGTTTGAGACGTATAAGCAAGAGTTTAGCAGTCGTCCGGCAGAAGTGGATGCGGAGGGAAAGACAAAAGCCAAGCCTCAGGTGACGGGAGTGTGGTTTGAAACAGAGTACCAGAGGGTGTATCCATATGGAGATGTAGGCAGTAAAGTTATTGGTTTCACTTCTTCAGATGGTTCTACTGGGATCAATGGGTTGGAGTTACAGTATAATGACAGTCTGACCGGTATCAATGGCAGGAAGTATGGGTATCTGGATCAGAATTCCGATTTGGAGCGTGTGACCAAGGAAGCAGAGGATGGATATACCATTGTCTCTACCATTGATATCAATATCAGCAGCATCATTTCCCGTAAGGTAAAGGAGTGGAAGGAAGCCTATGGTGCCAAAGCAATCAATGTACTTGCGATGGATCCTAACACAGGAGAAGTCAAGGCCATGGTTTCTGATACGGATTATGATCTGAACAATCCGAAAGATTTGTCAGCGTATACATTTCCACAAATACAGGAAACAAACGAAGAAACCGGAGAGGTGACTTTTCGGGATATGACAGAAAGTGAGAAACAGAATACCATATGGAATAATTTTATTGTCAATGGTACATTTGAGCCAGGTTCTACTGCCAAGTGTTTTACACTGGCAGCTGCTCTGGAGGAGAATGTGGTTTCTAAAACAGAAACATCATACGACTGTTTTGGAGATGTGACCCTGAGCAATGGTGTCCGGATCAAATGTCATAATTATGAAAAGGGCGGATGTGGACACATCGATGTGGCAGGTGCATTCGCCAATTCCTGTAATGTGGCGTTTGTTGCCATTGGACAGGCTTTGGGCAGAGAACAGTTTGCACGGTATCAGGAAATTTTTAACTTCGGTCAAAAGACTGGAATTGATCTTCCAGGAGAGGCCAGCGGTGCAGGTCTTTTATTTACTGTAGATCAACTGGAAGTGACAGAGCTTGCCACCAGTTCTTTCGGACAGGGATTTAATGTAAGTATGATACAGTTGGGGGCAGCGTTTTGTTCCCTGATCAACGGAGGCAATTATTACAGACCTCATGTGGTGAAGAAGATCATTGATAGTCAGGGGAATATCGCGGAAACCTTCGATCCGGTGCTGGTACGCCAGACGATCAGCCGGGAGAACAGTGATTATTTTAAGGATATTATGTTTCAGGTAGTAGAGGATGGAACCGCCATGTCTGCCCGAATCGAAGGCTATCACTTAGGCGGTAAGACCGGTACCGCTGAGAAGCTGCCGAGAAGTGATGAAAAGTATATCGTTTCGCTGATCGCGGCGGCTCCCATCGAAACACCGAAACTGGTGTTGTATGTGACCATTGATGAGCCGGAGACAGAGATTCAGGCGGATAGTTATCCGGCACAGGAACTGTCTAAGTGGATCTGGGAGGAATTGTATCCGTATCTGGGTATTTATCCGGAGGAATAAAGCGGTCTTGGGCAATTTGAAAAAGTTGTAACTATTCAGGGGCCGCTATTCCGCGAAGGTTTTGCGAAGCAAAATCCTGAGTTTTGCAGGCAAAAACACAAACGACAGAGTCGATTTGGAATGGATTTTTGCCTGTAACTGTGAGGGTGCTGAACAGTTACAAAAAGTTATATTTTGAAAGGCTTTGCAATACACTGGTAAAAAGAAGTTTGAGAGGAACCGGATGCATTGGAGCAAGTCTTATCATAGACGGGGAATTGTCATTACCTGTTGTATCATTGGTCTGGCAGCACTGTTTTTGATCGGCAGACTGGTTCTGTTGATGTTGGTGCAGTCAGACCATTATTATGAACTGGCAGAAGAATTGCATACGAGAGAGCGGCGGATCAAGGCAGCCCGTGGAAATATTTACGATAGAAATGGAGTCCTTCTGGCAGGCAATGAAACGGTCTGTACCGTATCAGTGATTTACAATCAGGTACAGGACAGGGAAGGGGTCATTGCCATGCTTTGCAGAGAACTGGATCTGCCGGAAGAGACGGTACGTAAAAAGGTAGAAAAATATTCTGCCAGGGAGATCATCAAGACCAATATTCCAAAGGAAACCGGCGATCACATTCGCAGTCTGGATTTTGCAGGGGTAAAGGTAGATGAGGATTTTAAACGATATTATCCCTTTGGTGAGCTGGCATCCACTGTTCTGGGTTTTACCGGCAGTGACAATCAGGGCATCATTGGTCTGGAAGTTACCTATGAATCGGTATTAAAAGGATTAGATGGAACCATTTTGACCCTGACCGATGCAGCTGGAATTGAAATTGAAGGGGTGGCAGAGGATCGAATCGAACCGGTAGCCGGTAACAATCTGTATCTGACCATTGATGCCAATCTGCAAATGTATGCCCAGCAGGCAGCAGAAAAGGTCATGGAGCAAAAGGGAGCCAATAGAGTCAGTGTGCTGATGATGAATCCCCAGAATGGAGAGATTCTGGCAATGGTAAATGTGCCGGAATTTAATCTGAATGAACCGTTTACATTGAACGTAGAAACAGAAGGGGAACTGACGGCAGAAGAAAAGCAAAATTTGCTGAATCAGATGTGGCGCAATCATATCATCAGTGATACCTATGAGCCTGGTTCCACTTTTAAGACCATTACTGCGGCTTCTGCTTTAGAAGAAGGGGTGGTATCCTTGGGAGAAACCTTTCATTGTCCGGGGTTTTATGTGGTAGATGACAGAAGAATCCGCTGTCATAAGGTAGCCGGACATGGAACGGAGACGTTTGTACAGGCAACTATGAATTCCTGCAATC
>ONWL01000305.1 GCA_900321525.1 uncultured Eubacteriales bacterium | reverse complement strand
CAAAAAATAAAGTACCGGCATTCCACAGAGTTTTTCAAATGAAAAAATTTCTGATGTACAAGCTGTTTCCTGGTTTACTCATGTGGGTTCGCAATTGCCTAAACAGCAGGAAAAATCAAGGGGAGGAATGGAATGGTGCAGAAAACGCAAAAAACACTGGAGAAGGAGAAAAGATGGGATAAGCAGAAATGGATCGGGACGAGTAAAAAGTGGTGGTGGATGGTATTTGGGATACTTCTGCTGCTTGCGGCAGGACTTCAGGCAGCGGCACGGTGTGTGGATGGATTTGCAGACTGGTATGGAACATGGATATATGAGTCATTAGTGGGGATGGAAGGAAGATTTTATGGTATATTTCCTGTATCAGTGGGGGAGATGCTTGTATATTTCATTGGAATATGGCTTGTATTGGTGACAACGTGGGCGCTGACTGGATTGTTTCGGCGTGACGGGAAGCGCAGACAACGTCTTTTGTTTTTTGGAAAAACATGGGGAATGACAGCTGCGGTGGCATTCTTTTTGTATACTGCTCAGTGCGGTGTGAATTATTTTCGTACTCCTTTTTCTGCAGAAGCGGGATATCATCTGGAAGAATCTACTACAGAAGAATTGGAAGCCTTGTGTCTGTCTCTCACAGAGGAAATCAATGAAGCAGTGGCACAGTTGGATATAACAGAAGGAGACATTTATGAGAAACCGGCAGATCTGGAGACTCAGGTGCAGGATGCCATGAAACATCTTGGAACAGAATATGACTGTCTGGATGGATTTTATCCCCATCCAAAACCAATCTTTGGTTCGATATTCTTTTCCTATCAGTATATTACTGGTATTTACTGTCCGTTTACCATCGAGGCAAATTACAACAGAGACATACCGGACATCGAGCAGGCAGCAGTGATGTGTCATGAATTGTCTCACCTGCGGGGATTTATGCGGGAAGATGAGGCCAATTTCATTGCCTATCTGGCGTGCAGAGAGTCAGGAAATCCAGAGTTGCAATATTCCGGTGCTATGTTTGCCTATACTTACTGTATGAATGCGCTGTATAGCGCTTCTGGTGTAGAACGGTATCGGGAAATTTACGGACAGCTGTCTCCACAGGCCATTCAGGACAGACGATACATGAGTGAATGGTGGACCCAGTATGACACACCGGTGAAAGAAGTGTCCAATCAGGTGAACCATACATATTTACAGGCCAATGCCCAGAGTGACGGCACCAAAAGCTATGGACGAATGGTAGACCTGATGTTAGCAGAATTCAAAAACAGAGAGACATGACAGATTTTGTCACAAGAAATGTGCAAAAAGATGTCATATCTTCACAGAATGTGCGTATATTGTAAAGAAGGTGTATTGGATAAAAGCAAACAGAAGTTCGAAACACAGGTGGAAATTATCACCAAAGTATGCTATACTACAGGTAACGTGTGCGAAGAGAAAGGAGGGATACTGTGTATTATCCGGATGAAGTAATCGAATCTGTTCGTCAGGGCAGTGATATTGTGGATGTGGTATCCCAATATGTGAAATTACAAAGGAGAGGGGCAAACTATTTTGGACTGTGTCCGTTTCACAATGAGAAATCACCGTCGTTTTCCGTTACCCCTTCTAAGCAGATGTATTACTGCTTTGGATGTGGGGCAGGTGGAAATGCAATTACATTTTTAATGGAATATGAAAATTACAGCTTTCAGGAAGCCGTACAGACATTGGCAGAACGTGCAGGTATCCCGCTGCCTCAGGTAGAGCAGACAGAGGAAGAGCGCAGAAAGAGCAATCGAAAGCAGATATTGCTGGAGATACAGAAGGAGGCTGCCCGATATTTTTATTTCCAGCTGCGTTCCGAACAGGGGAAAATTGGATATGATTATTTAAAGGGACGTGGTCTGCAGGAGGAAACCATCCGCAGTTTTGGGTTAGGTTATTCCCTGGCCTATTCCAATGATCTATACCAGTATCTGAAAAAGAAAGGATATACGGATGATATTTTGCGGGATTCGGGACTGATCACTTATGAGGAACGAGGGATACATGATAAGTTCTGGAATCGTGTCATGTTTCCCATTATGGATATCAACAGCAAAGTCATCGGCTTTGGGGGCCGTGTCATGGGGGATGGGAAACCTAAGTATTTGAACTCGCCGGAAACCATGATTTTTGACAAAAGCCGGAATCTGTAC
>ONWL01000161.1 GCA_900321525.1 uncultured Eubacteriales bacterium | reverse complement strand
TACAGCTCCAAAAAGTAAGTACCGGCATCTACAAGAGCCTTTTCAAGACATGTTTGCCTTCCTTGGCATCATACGGATATATTTTTGAGTTCCCCACTTGCCTGCCATATTGATTCGAGTCTGGGAAAGAAGGAGAGGAAAAATGGAACAGAAATATTTGCTTTTGATCGACGGTTCGAGTTTGTTGTCCACCCAGTTTTTTGGCAATCTGCCCAGAGAGATTATGTTTGCCAAGACCATAGAGGAGAAGCAGAAGTATTATCATAAGATTATGATGACCTCTACAGGAACGTATACCAACGGAATTTATGGTTTTATGCGTACGTTGTTGAAGGTATGTAAGGAGCAGAAGCCGGACTATCTGGCGGTGGCATGGGATTTGTCCAGAGATACTTTCCGTAGGGAACTGTATCCAGAGTATAAGGGAAACCGTAGCGAGACTATGGAGCCTTTGAAACAGCAGTTTGCCCTGTGTCAGGAATTGTTACAGCGGATGGGCATTTATCAGCTGATGGATGTGCGGTATGAGGCAGATGATTTCTGCGGGACAGTGGCGAAGAAGTTTGAAGGGCAGTTGCCGGTGCGGATCATGACTAAAGACAGAGACTATTTGCAGCTGGTAACAGACCAAACCCATGTGTGGATGATGTTTTCTTCCAATGATAAGGCAGACACGCTGTATCAGAAGTATCAGATTGACAAGAGCAGTCTGACGGTAGCAGATCATGCGTTTGATCTTACCCCGGAGCTGGTGGAAGCAGAGTATGGTGTGAAACCGGAATCCATCAGTTCTTTGAAAGGATTGATGGGGGATGCGTCCGATAACATCAAAGGAGTCAGTGGAATCGGAGAGCAGACTGCGGTCAAGCTGATTCAGGAATATGGTACCATTGACCGGCTGTATAAGGCATTGGAAGACCTGACGCCGGCAAAGGAGAAGGAACTGAAAGCCTACTGGAAGGAGAAGCTCCAGTTAAAGCGTTCCCCCATTCCGTATTTGACAAAGGAAAGTGACACAGAACTGGTGGGGGAGAAGGCAGCCAGACTCAGCCAACTGCTTGCCACCATCAAGTGTGACATTGAGATGCCGGAATTGACGCTGGATCAGTTACAACTTCATCTGGACAGAGAGGCGACGAAGATCATTTTTGATGAGTTGGAGTTCAAATCCCTGAAAGCCGAACTGGAACATGGCTGGGGGGAGGATGCGCCGCAAGAAGCAGATGAGATGGTAGTAGTTGACGATTATATAGAAGCAGATATCCAGCAGGCGAAACTGTGCCTGGAACCCATTGTAGGTTTGCATCTGGTATATGATGAGGGAGAATTGCTTGGTATGTCCATGGCATGTGGCCATAAGGCATACTTTTTCCCGAAATTTTTCCTGATGACAGATCAGATGCTGCAGCTGTGGGCCCAGAATATAGCATCTTATGGTAAGCGGTATTTTATGGATTTGAAGTCAGCACTTCCTTTTATGGGGGAGAAGTGCAGGGATCATCTGGAAGATATCGGTATTATGGCATATTTGCTGGATCCGTTGGCTGCTGCATATCCCTATGATGCAGTCAGTGAGAAATATCTGCACCACAAGTATCCTTCTGTGAAGGAAGCAGTGGGAAAGGTGTCCTTGAAAGAATTGCAGCAGACCGCACCGGAGGAGTTTTTGAAGCTGGCATGCTATCCGGCACTGACAGCGGCACAGACAGCAGAGAAGCTGGAACAGATGTTGAAAGAGCAGGAAATGTACGATCTGTATCGGAACGTGGAACTGCCGTTGGTATACAGCCTGTTTCATATGGAGCAGGAGGGTGTGCTGGTCAGAAAAGAGGAACTGGAAGCTTACGGTGCAAGGCTACAGGAAACCATAGGGGTACTGGAGCAGGAGATTTATGATCTGGCAGGAAAAGAGTTTAACATCAATTCTCCTAAGCAGTTGGGCATGATTCTCTTTGAAGAAATGCAGCTGCCTTATGGGAAGAAGACGAAAAGCGGGTATTCCACTGCGGCAGATGTACTGGAAAAGCTGGCACCGGACTATCCGGTGGTGGCAAAGGTGCTGGAATACCGTCAGCTGGCCAAGCTGAAATCCACCTATGCAGACGGTTTGGCTGGATTTATTCAGGAAGATGGACGGATTCATGGCAAGTTCCATCAGACCATCACAGCTACCGGACGGATTAGCAGTACAGATCCGAATTTGCAAAACATTCCGGTGCGGATGGAACTGGGCAGAGAGATCCGAAAGGTATTTGTGCCGAAGGAAGGATGTATTTTCTTAGATGCAGACTACTCCCAGATCGAACTGCGTGTGTTAGCCCATATGTCCGGTGATGAAAATCTGATTCGTGCCTATGGTTTGGCACAGGATATTCATGCCATTACCGCTTCTCAGGTGTTCCATGTACCCTTAGAGGAAGTGACGCCTCTGTTGCGCCGCAATGCAAAGGCGGTGAATTTCGGAATCGTATATGGCATCAGTGCCTTTGGGCTCAGTGAGGACTTGAGCATTACCAGAAAAGAAGCCATGGCATATATTGAGCGGTATTTTGAGACATATCCGGGGGTAAAGGCATTTTTAGATGGTTCTGTGGATCAGGGAAGAGAGCAGGGCTATGTAAAGACTATGTTTGGACGGAGAAGACCCATACCGGAGTTGAAATCCAGCAACTTTATGCAGCGTTCCTTTGGGGAACGTGTGGCCATGAATTCTCCTATTCAGGGAACGGCAGCAGACATTATGAAGATTGCCATGAACCGGGTAGATGAACGGCTTCGCAGAGAACAGTTACAGTCCCGTATTATTTTACAGGTGCATGATGAATTGTTGGTGGAGACTAGAATTGAGGAGACAGAGCAGGTGAAGCAGATTCTGTTAGAGGAAATGCATGGTGCGGCAAAGCTTGCAGTAGAGTTGGAAATCAGTCTGGAAGAGGGAAACAGCTGGTTTGAAACCAAATAAGAACAGGGAGGGCGTATGCAGATCATTGGATTAACCGGCGGAGTGGGCGCCGGAAAGTCTGTCATATTGGAGATGTTACAGCAGGAGTACGGCTGTTATGTGATTTCAGCAGATGCGGTAGGACATCGGATGATGCAAAAAGGCGGTGCTACCTACCGATCTATCCTGGCAGAATATGGCAGTGACATATTGGATGCACAGGGAGAAATCGACAAAGGAAAACTGGCGGCCATCGGATTTGCAGACAATACATCTGCCGAAAGACTCAGTGCCTGTACCCATCCCCTGATCAGACAGGAGATTCGGGAAGAGATCGCCAGAGCAGCCCAGACCCATCCGTTGCTTGTATTGGAATCGGCCATTCCGGTGCAGGGGAAGTTAGTGGAAATCTGTGATGTGATGTGGTATGTGTATGTGCCATGGGAGATACGAAAACAGCGCATCATGGAGAGCAGAGGATATTCGGCAGAACGGGCAGAGCAGACCATGAAGCGTCAGCCTGCCGATGGGGAATATCGTGCCATTTGTGATGCGGTCATTGACAATTCCGGCAGTCTGGAAGATACCAGGAGTCAATTGGAACGACTTGTATCACAAATCAGGGAACAGATGAAGCACGTCGTATAAGGGAAGGAAGCGATGAAACCCAGAAGTTTATCTATTTTATTGAAATTGATCGTCATGACATTGGCACTGATGGGACTGGCGGTGTTTTTCCGTCTCATTCCATCCATTCTGGAAGAATTGATTCAGGAACATGGAACTGCGGTGGGATACTGGAAGTGGCAGATACTGGCATGGGCAGTGGCTGTGCCATGTTATATGACGTTGTATGAATATTATCAGCTTTGTGACAGGATTGGAAAGGAACAATTTTTTGTAGAGAAGACCATTGTGTCTTTGAGGAGAATCAGCAGATATACCACAGTGACTTCCGGATTGATTCTGACAGGGATCGTGTGGTTACAGTTGGCAGGTGTGCCGGGAAGACCGGTCACATTGTTATTTCTATTGATAATGGTGTTTATGTTGTTTGTGACCAGTGCCCTTGCCAATACCATGGTGTATGTGGTGCGGAAAGCATTGGAATTAAAAGAAGAAGTCTGTACGTTGCGAGAGCAGCAGGTCATGCATACAGAATCAGAGCGGCATGCGGGAAAATGAATCAAACCATAAACTGGGCATATTTTCGCTCCCTCCCTCATATAGTTTTAGTAGCAATTGTGATGGAAGGGGTATTGAATGGATCATTTTCGTGTTTATCAGGATATATCAGCCAGAACAGGTGGCGAAATTTATATTGGAGTGGTAGGACCGGTGCGTTCCGGAAAGTCTACTTTTATCAAGCAGTTTATGGAAACGCTCGTGCTCCCGCATGTAGAGGATGAAAACATGCGAGAGCGTGCCAGAGACGAGCTTCCGCAGTTGATGACTA